>JBDUDG010000147.1:0-7431 GCA_040003045.1 Saprospiraceae bacterium
TAGCCCGATCGATAAACTCCAAACATAGATTTTGCAGAATATTTTTTTGCTCATTTGCGATGTATAACTGAGTTCTTAATTCACCACACGAGCCTTTCGCAATAAATAAAAATCTGATGAATTCTTTATCCGTCTGCCGTTCAAATCCCTCCGCGATATTTGAGGGGATTGAAACTGCGCTCCGTTGAATTTGATCCTTGAGTCCATAATCCCTGCAAGGTTTTAAAACGGCATATATGTCAAAACATAATTGCATGCTTTCCTTCCAAATAATAAGGTCTTCGAATGATTGATACTTGTTTTCCATGACTGGTAAGTTTTTCGGTGAAGATGAAAGTTAGGGGGAAATAAGAATTAAATTTGGTTGAAGGGTTAAAAGGGGAACAGGTTAACCGAAATTCAGAGTTGCCTTTTTCCCTTTTTCCCTTTTTCCCGGTTTCCCGATTTCCCGATTTCCCGGTTTCCCGATTTCCCTTTTTCCCGGTTTTCCGGTTAACCGTTTTCCCCTTTTATTTTTTTGAAATGGATACTATAGCTTCTTCCAGTTTCTTAAGCCGACTGTCATAATCTGATTTGATAGTATTCACTTTATCTGCTATCGCAGCATTATCTAATTCTAACTTTTTATTTTTCACTTTTAATTCTTCAATTTGTTTTTGCTGATCCTCAATCATTTTCTGTTGTTCTTGAACCGATTTCACAAGTGGTACGACGAATAAACTGTAAGCAAGGCTGTAATTGTCATTCTCATCTGAAGGTTTATGTAAGCCGTTGAAATTATAGCCGCTTTCTTCCATCGCTTTTTCTACTTCCTGAGCTATAAAACCGCTTTGACGAATGGAAGAAGATGGATTGAAATCTACATTTTCAAAATGCTTTGCTCTGATCTCAGGTGACATATTTTTGGTTAAGAATTCCTCAAACTTCTTTGTATCGAAATTATACTCAATTGGGTGTAGCAATTTGATAAACTCAAGTCCTTTTATGTCATCATCAGTGATGTTGTATTTAAAGCGGCCATCGGATGGAAAAGTGTAAGCCACCTGACCTTCTATCACTGTGACTGCCGTATTTCCGATACGCACTTTATTAGATGCACTGACTGTGGAGAGATTTCCAAGGGCGGTGGCATTGATTAAATTGACAGCCCCCACATCAGAAGCAGTCCCAATAGCTGTGTTGTTGCTTCCAGTAGTATTGGTATTGAGAGCCTGGTATCCAATTGCGGTGTTACTCAGACCGGATGAATTTAAAAAAAGAGACTGATCGCCAATAGCCGTATTGAATTGGCCGGTATTATTAGCTGCAATGGTGCTGCCACGAAGTGCTTCAGCGCCTACTGCAGTATTGAAGGTTTCTCGTCCGGTTGTCCGGTTGTCAGCAAAATACATTGCGCTATCACCGATGGCTGTACTGCGAAAGTTACCAACATTGGAAAGCATGGCGCTATATCCGTTAGAGGTGTTATTGCTTCCGGATGTATTGAAGGAAAGGGCATCTGCCCCTGCTGCGGTGTTATTTTTTCCCGTTGAATTGGAGAAAAGAGCATCAATACCATTTGCGGTGTTGAGGGCTCCTGTTGTATTGGAAAAGAGAGCCTTATACCCGTTCGCGGTACCGAAGACTCCTGTTGTATTGGAAAAAAGAGCCTCAAATCCATTTGCGGTGTTACTGCTTCCTGTTGTATTGGAAAAAAGAGCCTCAAATCCATTTGAGGTGTTACTGCTTCCCATGGTATTGGAAAAGAGAGCCTGGTCACCAATTGCTGTATTAAACTGGCCGGTATTATTTGAAGCTATGCTACTGCCTCGAAGTGCTTCAGCACCAACTGCAGTATTGAAGGTTTCTCGTCCGGTTGTCCGGTTATCTGCAAAATACATTGCACTATCACCAATAGCAGTACTCCGAAAATTACCAACATTGGAAAACATGGCGCTATATCCGTTAGAGGTGTTATTGCTTCCGGATGTATTGAAGGAAAGGGCATCTGTCCCTGCTGCGGTGTTATTTTTTCCCGTTGAATTGGAGAAAAGAGCATCAGCACCATTTGCGGTGTTATTGCTTCCGGATGTATTTTGGAAAAGAGCCTTATACCCGTTCGCGGTGCTGAAGACTCCGGATGAATTTAAGAAAAGAGCCTCTAATCCATTTGCGGTGTTACTGCTTCCGGTTGTATTAGAAAAAAGAGCCTTATACCCGTTCGCGGTGCTGAAGCTTCCGGTTGTATTGGAAAACAGAGCCTGGTCGCCAACAGCTGTATTGAATTGGCCTGTATTATTTGCAGCAGTTGAGCTACCACGAAGCGCATCATATCCCAGAGCCGTATTGAAAGTATTTCTACCGGTAGTACGATTATCGGCATAGTACATAGCACTGTCCCCGATTGCAGTACTCCGACTATTAGTCTGATTGGAAAAGAGAGCCAGGCCTCCGTATACAGTATTTTTACTTCCGGTGGTATTTGCATTGCCAGCCTGAAAACCGAGGAAGGTATTTTGCGAAGTGTTATCTATCCTTCCTGCTTGTTGGTTATTCACCCTGATATTTAAAGGAACATTATCTGAAGTGCCGATAAAACTTATGCCATCAGTTGTACCTGAGTTGCCGAGAAGGGACCAATCAAGCCCACCACTTCCACCACTCCATCTCACCCATTGTACTCCATCCCAATAATAATAACCAGGGGTAACATTATTCGGTGCAACGCCTGAAGTGCTAGTATTATAAATCATTAATCCTGTCTCAGTCAATCCCGGAACAGGCGAGATAGGAGAAGTACTATTTGTTGCAGTCAAAGCGACCCTCGGAACGAGCATCCCTTTTACAGTGCTTTTCACATCAAGCATTGCGCTGGGATTAGGTGCAGAGCCATCGGTAGTGATGGAGACCTGGGCGAATCCTTCATTTATAAAAAACAGGAGTAAAAAATACATGAATAAGAGTGTCAGGTTTTTCATCATGTTGGGTTGATAATTTTAAAAAAACAATGCTGAATTCTCTATAGATGCACAGAATGTACAGTTATCAGAAAGATATAAATAAAAGAGATACCGTTTAAAACGGGAAACAGAGGAAACAGGTTAACAGGTTAATCGGTTAAAAGGGGAAACATGAAAAAATGTCAATCAGAAAAACAAAAAAAGCTTGCCTCAGGAATTCGGTTAACCCGTTACTCAGTTTACCCGTTAACCAGTTTGATCCGTTACCCGATTTGACCCGTTTACGTTTTCCTTTTAATAAATAAAAAAGCCCCGTTTGCACAGGGCTTAGATTTTTCGGAGGGAACAATTTCGCCTACTCAATCACAGTTGGTGTCCAGATAATATTTAGCGTTCTCACCGCTATTTAATGCAACGTCAGAAAAGCAGGAAAGTTTCTAAACAGTCCTCGCATTGCCAAATCTCTTAATTTAGACGCTTCAAAATACGCTTATATAGCTCTTTGTGACCCCATTTCTACATATTTTAACCCTGTCAGCCGCCTTATTTCTGGTGAGTTGCCATACTCAGCCTTCCAAAATGCCTATTGAATATACTAATCAGCTCATTCATGAAACAAGTCCCTATTTGCTTCAGCATGCCCACAACCCAGTGGACTGGTATGCATGGAATGATGAAGCTTTAAAAAAAGCTAAGGACGAAAATAAATTGCTGCTCATTAGCATCGGTTACTCCTCCTGTCATTGGTGCCACGTAATGGAACATGAATCTTTCGAGGACACAGCAGTGGCAAATCTGATGAATGCCCACTTCATCTGTATAAAAGTGGATCGTGAGGAAAGGCCTGACATTGATGATGTCTATATGGCTGCATGCCAGCTTTCTTCTGGCGGGAATTGCGGATGGCCTTTGAATTCATTTGCACTTCCGGATGGAAGACCTGTGTGGGCCGGAACGTATTTCCCAAAAGGAAAATGGATGGATATATTGGAATATTTCCGGAAAACATATGCAGAAGAACCTGAAAAACTTGAACAGTACGCAAGCCAGATTGTGAAAGGTGTGAAAGATCATGGACTGGATGATATCGTCCCTGCAGAGGACACGATTATTAACCAAAAAGATATCAATGACCTCATTAAATTATTTATCAGCCGGATGGATCCTCATATGGGTGGTAGGCGTGGGGCGCCAAAATTTCCGATGCCGAACAACTGGCAGTACCTGATGCATGCGGCGCAACGATACAATAATAAAGATGCTGCAGCTATGGTGACCACGACAATGGATAAGATGATGATGGGCGGGATCTATGATCAACTCGAAGGAGGTTTTGCACGTTATTCGAC
This sequence comes from Saprospiraceae bacterium, assembly GCA_040003045.1. Classification (GTDB taxonomy): domain Bacteria; phylum Bacteroidota; class Bacteroidia; order Chitinophagales; family Saprospiraceae; genus Opimibacter. The sequence goes on from JBDUDG010000147.1 coordinate 4,289, forward strand.
AGATTCAATGTGGCTTGTTCCTCATTTCGAAAAGATGCTGTATGATAATGGACAGTTGGCGTCTTTGTATGCCAAAGGATATGCATGGACATCAAAGCCGGAATATCTTGAAGTGTTGAAACAGACATTGGATTTTGTAGATAAAAACTGGAGTGATCCGGCAGGTGGATTTTACAGCTCATATGATGCCGATAGTGAACAGGAGGAAGGGAAATATTATGCATGGAGTTCTGATGAACTAAAGCAAATAATTCCGGATGCAAAAGAGCGTAATGTTTATTTCGCTTATAATGATATCCGACCCGATGGCAACTGGGAGCAGGGAAAAAATATTCTGCACCGACACAGACCTGCTGCAGAGATTTCACATCAATACAATTTAACTTCTGATGATTTTAATACACTGATTTCAAAGATTAATCATGCGTTGCTTGAGGAAAGAAAGAAGCGAGTGGCACCTTCATTGGATGACAAAGTACTGGCATCGTGGAATGGATTAATGCTGGAGGGGTTTGTAGATGCATATCGCGCCAGTGGTGAAATAAAATACCTTTACAGAGCTCTTAAGAATGCAAATTTCCTGAAAAAAGAAATGATTAAAAAAGATTTCAGGATAGAAAGGAACTATAAGAATGGAAAATCAACTATCAATGGTTTTCTGGATGATTATGCGAATGTGATCCAGGGATTTATTGCCTTGTATCAATCGACTTTTGATGTTACCTGGCTTGATGAGGCGAAAGAAATGACTGAACATGTCCTGATTCATTTCAAAAGTGACTCGACCTCGTTATTCTATATTACCTCTGATCTTGATCCTGCGTTGATCGCCAGAAGATTTGAAATCAGTGACAATGTGATACCTTCTTCTAACAGCACCATGGCAAAGAATTTATTTGTGTTGGGTGAATTGCTGGATAAAAAGGAGTACACAGAGCATGCGCAAAAAATGTTCAACCAGGTTTGGCCTCTGATTAAACGAGATGGACAACCATCTTTTTACAGTAATTGGTGTGACCTGATGTTGATGTTATCCAGAACGCCAAAAGTCGTAGCAATTGTCGGGAAAGATTATGAATCCGTATTGAAAGAATTGCAAAAACCATTCCTTCCCGATGTATTGTACATAGGTGGCAGCGACGAAGGAAATCTTGAATTACTCAAAGGGAAATTGGCTGATGATCAGACACTTATTTATGTATGTCAGAATAAAATTTGTAAGCTTCCAACGAATGATGTCAATAAGGCCATTGAACTATTGCGCCCTCAGTAACCCACTACCAGTTGAAAAGGGTGAGGGGATAAAAATAAATCCTTTTAGGATGTCTCCATTTTTAAGAGTCAGGGGGTAAAAATTGGTAGTTTCGCATCAATAATCATAAAACAAACAGAATGGATTTGCACGAGTATCAGGGAAAGGAATTATTAAGCCGCTATGGAATAAAAATTCAGCGCGGTGTAGTGGCCAGGTCATTGGCGGATGCTATTGAAGCTTATCAGAAAGTGACTGCAGATTCCGGAAGCCCTATTGCTGTAGTGAAAGCACAGTTGCATGCAGGTGGCAGAGGCAAAGGTGGAGGAGTAAAAGTGGTCAAGAATCTTGATGACCTAAAAGAAAAAGTGAATACCATCCTGGGTATGATGCTCAAGACTCCACAGACTCCCGGAGGACTTGAAGGACCCGGTAAACTTGTGCGACAAGTTCTTATTGCAGAGGATGTATATATCCCTCAATATGATCAATGTAAAGAACTCTACATATCGATACTGACCGACAGAGCTAAACAATGCAATGTCATCATCTATTCCACAGAAGGTGGAATGGATATCGAAGGTGTGGCCGAACAAACACCGCATCTCGTTCATACTGAATTCATAGATCCTGCTTTGGGATTTCAGGCTTTCGAAGGAAGAAAGATTGCTTTCAACCTTGGCCTCAATGGGACACCACTGAAAAACATGACACAGTTTGTCACAAAATTGTATAAAGCATTTGTGGAAAGCGACGCTACCCTACTTGAAATCAATCCGGTCATTGTCAATGGTAATGGAGAAGTCGTAGCAGTAGATTGCAAAGCATCCATGGATGACAATGCGTTGTTTCGTCATCCGGACATAGAAGCATGGCACGATCCTTTTGAGGACGATCCTACCGAACTTGAAGCAAAAGAATTCGGTTTGAATTATGTCAATCTCGATGGTAATGTAGGTTGTATGGTCAATGGTGCAGGCTTGGCGATGGCCACAATGGATATCATCAAATTGTCTGGAGGTTCGCCTGCCAATTTTCTTGATGTAGGAGGAACAGCAGATGCCAAGCGGGTTGAAAATGCATTCAGGATTATTCTAAAAGATCCCAGTGTGAAAGCGATATTGATCAACATCTTTGGAGGCATTGTACGTTGTGACCGTGTAGCACAGGGAATTGTCGACGCCTATCACAACATTGGTAAAATACATGTTCCGATCATCGTGCGTTTGCAGGGAACTAATGCTGATCTCGCCAAAAAGATCATCGATGAAAGCGGACTTGATGTGAAGTCGGCAATTCTCTTACAGGAAGCAGCAGATTTGGTGAAAGAAGTGCTTGTGGCCCCTGCCCCGTAAAAAGGGACGTTGTATGACCTCCTGTCCCCTGAAAAGTGGAAGTGTTTTGCCCTCTGTCCCCTGAAAAGGGGGACTGTTTTGCCCTCTGTTCCCTGAAAAGGGAGACCACATAAAATTAATTCCTCAAGTCCCCTTTTTAGGGAGGGGTAAAATCTAAATCCAAATTTGTCAACTCCTTCTTCATATTCGCTTCTTGAACTTAATCAATATATCCGGCGAGTCATTTCGCTGAATTTTGATGAACCAATATGGATTGAATGTGAGATTGGGCAGGCATCTTTATCAAGAGGACACTGGTACATCGACCTTATCCAAAAAGAAGGCGAAACCATTGCAGCACAATGCCAGGCTGCCATGTGGGCCAATGTGTATGCCTACCTGAAACGTAAGTCCCCTATTCCACCGGAGGAGATCTTGAAACAAGGCATGTCCGTGAAGATCAAAGTTAATGTTGATTACCATGAGCGGTATGGACTGAAGCTGATCATCGAAGATATTGATAGCAGCTTTACCATCGGGGTTCTTGAGATGCAACG
>JBDUDG010000148.1:0-7429 GCA_040003045.1 Saprospiraceae bacterium
AAAACCACTCCCCTTTCGAGAGAGTGGCTCTAAAAATGAAAAGTCTTCCCTTACTATTACATCTTTGGCATTAGTACTGCATCAATCGAATGAATGACACCATTGCTTTGTGTTACATCATATGTAATGATGTTGGCCGTATTTCCGCTTTCATCCTTCACAACGATATTGTGTGGGCCATTTGCAGCGATCATTAGCGTACCTCCACTTACAGTCTTGAGTTTGGTATCTCCTTTTTCGATCATCGCCCATAATTTTGCGAAATCATAAGAACCTGAAACAACATGATAAGTAAGCACCTTGGTCAGAGTGGCTTTGTTTTCTGGTTTCAATAGTGTTTCAACTGTTCCTGCAGGTAGATTTTCAAATGCATCATTCACGGGAGCAAATACTGTAAACGGGCCTGCAGATTCAAGTGTTTCAACAAGACCTGCGGCTTTCACAGCTGCTACAAGTGTGGTATGTGCTTTTGAATTCATTGCATTCTCCACGATGTTCTTTTTTGGATACATCGCTTCCCCACCTACAGTGACTGTTCCGCCTTTCTGTGCATGAAGATTGATAGAGAGCACTAATGCTGCCAGTATGGCAACGTTCTTAATTAGATTATTCATAATTCCTAAAGATGATTTGGTTAGTAAATGTGTTTAGTTGTTTTACATAACCAGATACGGCTGGAAAGATGAGTTTGGTTTTCTGATGTACAAAGAAATGAAAGAAAAAATTCAATATAATTCAAAAGGAATGCTGTAAGTAAAGCTCAAATTGTTCACAAGGGTTTCAAATCTTCTTCAGGTGAATCCCAGAATGAATGATTTCCAGATGCCATTAATACTGAATGCAAATTAAAATTAGAAAAACTGCAACACTCAGAACAAAGCCCAACATAAGTACCTGAAAAGCATAAACTAAAAGATTGTATTTGCGCTTGAGCACCACACCCTGGTTATAAATGTCGATGATCATTTGTTCATATACTTCTTCATCTGATAAGAGAAGCTCTTTAATTTTTTGTAAATATTCATGCAGGGAGTAACCGGCAATTACACCAAAAAAAAGCAAGCTTGAACGATGTACTGAGTCATCATTATATTTAGCCCTAATCAATTTGGGCCGAGCTGCCTGAATGGCAAGAATAAGGGCTAAGAGACAGGACATGACAATCAGAATAAGAGGAAGAATCAATTTTAATTCATACGTCTGCACCCTTCCTGCTATAGCTCCATATCCAATGATCGCAATAATACCGGATATGATCATCGTACTGATATTAATAATAATATTCGCCTTATAATCGGCTATCTGTATGAGCTTGCTTTGGTGTGAAAACGTCACTCTGAACAGTGTTTCTTTTCCTCGACCTGCCTTTTTTGTATTTGGGGCTTTTTGTTCCATCATAGTAAAGCTATCAAAATTAAATTCTTGTAGATCACAGTGTCAGTACCATCTGGACTATCTGCTTAATCTGATGTGGGTTTTCTCCTCGACTCTTTTTTCTCAGCTATCTGTTTTTTCTCAGCAAGTCTTTCCTCAATTGACATTTTGGAGGGCTTTGTTTTTATGCGTTTAGTGACAGGTGTCAATGCTTTTTCTAAGATATGCTGAAGCTTATCTATGGTGTTTTGTTTATTGTCAGCCTGGGACCTTGATTTCTGAGAAGAAACTGCAAGGAGACCTTCATCACTGATACGATTGTTAACTTTATCAAAAATGATGTTCTTTTCTTCTTCAGAAAGTCCGGATGAAGCTCGTACTTCAAAGAGGACTTCTACTTTGGTTTCAGTTTTATTGACATGCTGGCCACCTGCACCGGAGCTACGGCTCGTGCGAAAAGTAAGTTCGTTTTGTATTTTCTCCCAATCCATCTCTATCATTCAAAATTAGAGAAAATTAGGGGATCCTGAGGGTTAGAGACTAATTCTACAATAGTTTTTGACCTAACACTTTGACTTTTGGTTTGAAGCACCTATCTTACGGAAAGAATATCGTTGACAGATAATGAAAATATATTCTTATCCTTAAAATATCCAGCTCATGGTCTCTGTAAAAAATTTGCTCGAAGGAAAGCGCTCAAACCGGATGTGTTCGTTGACGCCTGATAAAATGGTGATTGACGCACTTGAGTTGATGACCAAAGAAAATATCGGCGCAGTAATGATAATAGAAGATGATCGTCTCGCAGGTATTTTTTCAGAACGCGATTATGCACGCAAAGGCATCATTCAGGGCCGCAAGGCAAAAACAACTCCGGTCACCGAGGTGATGACTTCCAATGTATTCACTGTAACTCCGGATATGAGTCTTGAGGATTGTATGCAATTATTCAGCGATAAGCGGATCCGTCATTTACCGGTGATTTCTGATGGAATAGTAATCGGCATGCTCAGCATCGGAGATATCGTGAACGCTATCATGGTCGAACAAAAAGACCATATTCAACACCTGGAAAAATATATTACCAGTTAGTCTGTCATTTTTTTTCTGAAATGTTTCGTTATTGATTTCACCAATTCATTTGAATTAGTATTATTGCTATTTGTGTAGAGTTTTCCCGTTCGTTTCCAAATATTCGTATTCATGACTATATTAATATTGTTGATTTTCATACTTGGTTACGTTTTGATTGCTTTTGAGCATGTCTTAAAGATAGATAAGGCCGCATCAGCTTTGCTTACGGGTGTTACCTGCTGGCTGGTTTTGTTAATTGGGATTCATGAGATGCCCGTCGGCACAACGCTGGCTTCCGGAGGAGCGGATGCCTTCACTTATATTCATGACTCGCTTTTCCAACACCTTGGTGGGATCGCTGAAATTCTTTTTTTCCTGCTTGGTGCCATGACTATTGTGGAACTCATTGATGTGCATCATGGATTCCAGGTGATCACCGACAGGATAAGTACCACAAACAGAATCAAATTACTTTGGATCATAGGATGGATCACATTTTTTATGTCCGCGGGTCTTGATAACATGACTACAGCTATAGTCATGTGCGCATTGCTTCGAAAGATCCTTCATAAAGAAGAAGACCTCTGGCTCTTTGGCGGATTCGTGATCATAGCTGCTAATGCGGGTGGTGCATGGTCTCCTATTGGTGATGTCACTACGATCATGCTTTGGATAGGTGGACAGGTGAGTACATTCAATATTATTAATGCGACCTTTTTAGCATCAGCATCCTGTCTTTTATTGCCTTTGCTGTTAGCCTCTTATTCCATGAAAAAAGATAAGACCAGATTAGCCACATTATCTCCCGGGGGAATGAAATCAACGGTATCCACTACAATTCGTGAACGGAATTTGCTTTTTTTCTCAGGTATCCTTGCCTTACTTCTGGTGCCTGTGTTTAAATCAATAACGTCTCTCCCACCCTACATGGGCATCTTGCTGGCGGTTGGATTGTTATGGTTTTTGACAGATGTACTCCATCGTCACAAACTTCCTGAAATCCGACGCGAATTTTCTGTAGCATATATCTTACATAAGATTGACACGCCTACCATATTATTCTTTCTTGGGATTTTATTGGCTGTTGCCTCGCTTGATGTTTCTGGTCATCTTCATTTATTGGCAGGAGCGCTGAATACATATTTTGGCAACATATATTTAATCAATGGATCTATTGGATTGCTATCATCCATAGTGGACAATGTGCCCCTGGTAGCAGCTAGTATGGGAATGTATTCTCTGGATATCTTTCCTCAGGATCATAAATTTTGGGAGCTCATGGCGTACTGCGCCGGGACCGGAGGAAGCATTCTTATTATAGGTTCAGCGGCGGGAGTCGCGGCGATGGGTTTGTTGAAAATGAACTTCATGTGGTACATAAAGCGGATATCGTTCTATGCGCTGACGGGATATCTGGCAGGAATAGCTGTTTATTATTTACAGCATCATTAATTTTTCAGCCAATTAATTTGAAAAGCCCGTGCAAAAAAGGGTTTCATTGAAATGTAAAGCCTGAATATTTGGAGTAATATGAAAGATATAGTTATATAGTTAACTCCCAAAGAGTAAGCCGCTCAAATGAAAAAACGCATTGCTGTAATCTTGCTTTCCTTTTTATTCCTACTCGTCGGTGCCTTAATTTATTCAATAGCCAGGACACCTGGTTTGTATATCAATCAATGGATAGATTACCTCTTTTCTGCCGGTACCATTCATCGTCTTCAAATCATAAGCCAGCGTATCGACCTGCCCTCGTGGTTGATTAATTCGATGCCGGATGCATTATGGATGGCTTCATTGACCCTGATGATTCTGGTGATATGGGACTTCAAACTTTATTCAAAAAGTGTCACATGGCTTTTGCTTGCGCTTTTTACCGGACTGGGATTTGAGATTCTACAAAAATTCGGGATAGTCCCGGGAACATTTGATTTTACAGATCTGATTTTTATTTTAATTGGTGCTTTGCTACCTGTTTCTTATTTTTATCTGAGACACAAGTATGAAAACAAATGGGACAGACATCATTAAAAAACGAATAGTACTCAATTCAAGCCCAAATCAAAGCTGAATAATGCAGAACAAGATAAAGGCAATTAATATGCTAGGTGATAATTTTACAATAACTTATTACTTTTACATTTAGAAGCGAAAACATCCAAGCCCAAATATGAAATCAATTTCAAAGCAGCACGCCCTTTCCGGACTTTGTATAGGGTTTTTTATCTTCATTGCTTTTGCATCAGTAGGGCCGGATGGTTCAACGAATACTTCTGTTGCGATCAGCAATTGTATGCACATGCCGGATTTTAATGGCGTCATTACCGTCAATGTCACATTTAAACAAAAGACAGGAGAGCCTATTTTTGGGGCCAATGGAAGACTTTATTTGGTTGATCAGGAGACTAACCCTAATTTTCCTTGTGAAATATTTACCGGATCCACTTCACAACAGGACTTTATTACGAATGCAAGTGGTCAATACACATTTACAGGTTTTCAAATTCATCACAATAATAGCGAGGACCTGGTCAGAGTGGAAGTGGTCATTGACAAATCGTCTTCCTATACTGGCTGCCGGATAGTTCAGGTGAATAAATATAATAATGTCTTATTCAATTTTAATTGCGTGGGCCTCAAACTTGAAGAACTATAACCTGATAAGGATACAATACATTAAATGATTCAATGCCTGATTATGAAAAAATATAATACGCTAATTTTCTTTTTTTCGGTAATGACTTTCTCCGGTTTCGGGCAGCATTTCACTTTCCATTCTAAATCTCCATTTGGCATCGAAGCCAATGAGGGAACCAAGATCACCACACACCTGATGTTTTTTGATATAGATGGTGATGGAGACCTTGATCTTTTTATCACTGGTATCGATACCATACTCAATTTCGATACACCTACATGGAATGACATCAGGTACTTTATTGATTTGCAGGAAAACATTGGAGATAAGGCGCATCCGCTCTTTGCACAAAGAGGAAGAGCGTATGAAGATTATCCCTATCCGCTTGGCTATTTTTTCCGGCGATAGGTGATTTAAATGCCGATGGAAAAGCTGATTTTATCATTAATGGAATAGTTGATTATATCGGTAACAGAACAATGACATATGTCAGGAACCTGGGTCATAGTGGTTCATTTGATTATGAAGTCACCAGATTTGATTCACTTGGTATTTCAGATTTTGTTCCGGAGAGTGTATTCATGCCAGAGCTTGTGGATCTTGATCAGGATGGAGATTTAGATCTTCTGATGAGTGGCTTCGATCCTGCTTTTGCTGTTGAGGATGGCTCGGATGTACCTAAATATTATTATGCAAAAAATATTGGTACTGCAACAGCACCACAATTTGAAGGCTGGTATGAAAATCCTTATGGGCTAACTGCAAATCCATTAAAAGAATTTACTTCTGCCGGAGATATTGACAATGATGGAGACATAGATATTCTTGCCTCTACATCTGACATCCCCTCCGATTCAATCAACAAATTATATGTTCACCTTAACACGCCAGATGTTAATGGAAAACCATCCTTTACATCAACGCTCACATCACCTTATAATCTTCCGGAAACATTTGGTGACAACCAGCTCTTCTTTCCTAATCTTGTTGATATCGATGGGGACGGTGATCTGGACCTTTTTGTATTTGAAGGAACGGCAACAGGTCTTGAGCTTTACTATTTTGAAAACAGTTTATGTACAAGTACAGTAATCCAAACTGATGTTGACCTTTGTGTGGGTGATTCAGTGGTCATTGGAGGAATTGCATATTTCGATGAAGGTGATTACGTGCTCAGTGTGCCTGGGCCGAATGGTTGTGATAGCGTGATTATGCTAACTATTAATCAACTTCCTGATGTAAATAATTCCGTGGACTTGAATGGAATTGTATTGACTGCCAATTTATTCAATGCCGATTATCAATGGTTCGATTGCAATTCCGGTGTAAATGTTCCCGGAGCCACGAGCCAGGTCTTTATTGCCAGTTCGAGTGGAAATTATGCTGTTCGCATTACAGATGCCTCAGGCTGCGTTGGTGTTTCTGCTTGTTTTTCAATATTCATTGATGGAGTTGAGAATACATCACTTTCGAATGCTATCAGTATATATCCGGATCCTTCTGATGATTTCATTTATTTAGAAAATACCACTCAATATCCTGTTACGTCTATTACCATCAGGAGTGTATTCGGACTAAATATGGGAGATATTAAAGTTAGAGGAAACAAAGCAATTGACGTTTCATTCCTGGGTAAAGGAATTTATTTTGTTCAGATGAATATCAATGGATATGTTGTCATTAAGAAATTAATTGTGAACTGAACAAAAGTCCTTCATTGCACGGCATGAAAATGAAAAATAAGACTTAATGATTTTTGATCGTAAGTTCTGATTCAAATCAGATCAAACAAACTGGTCTGCGGCTTTCTTGTTTTCTCGAACAGGTTTAAATCATACTCATAGGGCTGCACGTTTGGCATGAATTTGCGTTTAGCCAATTGGAAATGTTTTTCAATAATTTCTGCATGTTTGCCTTCACCAGTCATGCGGGTTCCAAAGCGGCTGTCATTGACTGCACCTCCATGAACCTCTTTTATTCGGTTTAAGATTTTTTCAGCGCGATCCGGATATGTCTTATGAGCCCAGTCCGTGAAAATTTCAGCTACATCGCCGTTAAGCCGGACAACATTGTATCCTGCATTACTGGCGCCTGCTTTCGTGACTGCTTCAACGATGTTCATAATCTCATGGTCGGTGAGCCCCGGTATAAGGGGACCCAACATAGCATAAACATAGATACCAGCATCTGACAGTTCTTTAATAACCTGTAGTCTTCTGGGGATGGAAGCAGTGCGGGGCTCCAGAAGTCGTCTTGTTGATTCCGTAACAGAATTTATTGAAATGGCTACGGTGACTAATTTTTTCTCAGCAAGTCTTTTCAAAATATCTAAATCGCGCAGCA
>JBDUDG010000149.1:0-7421 GCA_040003045.1 Saprospiraceae bacterium
TTCCCGTTCTCCCTTTCTCGCGCTTGAAATCCTTCGCTACTCAATAGTCTTCATCCGTTACTGGCTGCGGTTAACAGCTTCCTCCTTCGACATTTATTTCCTATCTTTCATCACAACACCTCCGTATGTAAGTATTCCTTACAGCACTGCTCCTCTCTGGTATTTTTGGATCTGGGTATAGTCAGCATCTTTACATCAATGTCAGCAATGGGGATATCTATGAAGTGAATCCGGATTTTTCTCTGACACTTCAGACGACAGTTCAGGATTATGTTGCGGACATAGCCATTTCACCGGCGGGGATCATGTATGGGGTGGCGGACTATGAATTGTTTCAAATCGACCTGGTGACGGGATTGAGAACAGTGATTAAGGACCTTCCTCAAAGTGACAATTATGTATCCCTCGTGTGTGATCAGAATTATAATCTGTACACGCTTTCAAACCTTGGTGATTTGTACAGATACAATATCCTGACGGATTCCCTGGATGTGATAGACAATCTTGGAGACAATACGCCCGGAGATCTTTCATTGTATAAAGGGAACCTTATATATCAAAGTGGCCAGGATGGAAATATCAAAGCATACAATCTTCTGAGCGGGACCCTATCCACGATTCAGTGTCGGATGCCGCCACTGGTTCCTGGAGTTGCGTTGTGGGGAATATCCAATTTGTTTGAAACTTGTGATGCGGGTAAAATATTTGCCACAGACAACCTTGATAATCTTTACGAACTGGATCCTGATCTGGGCACAATTAATTTGTTAAGGCACTATGATATGTTTGGCACCATGGACATCAATGGCATGGCCGCCACTACCGAATATTTAGCCTCCGCTTGCGATCATGTGTTTGAGAATATCGATTGCACCACTGCTGTAACGGAAGCGGATGCAACACCAACATCTGTGCAGGTTTATCCCAATCCTGCTGACGATAACGTCGTGATAAAATGTAAGGCGAAGATTAATCAGGTTGCTATCGTTGACCTTTCGGGGAGACTGCTGAAGATGTATTCTTCACCTGCAAAACAAATAGATGTAAGCGATCTTCCTGGGGGGATTTATTTCTTGCAGATTTATTTTGGGGAGAGGGTGGTGAATGAAAGGATTTTGATCCGATAAGGTGACATCAGGCAGACCTCTAAAAACTGCAACTCAGGAATCGGGACTGCATGTATATGGAATGTTCGGTTGATGAATGAATTCGCTATTTGTAAAATCTTTTAAGCTCCAAAGGAGTGCTACATCTGTATCAAAAGGAAGGAAACGTTTTTTAAAGCTCCATAGGAGCGACATATCCGAGTGAGTTTAATCTGTTTCATTTTTATTATTTCAGTTTTTCGTTATGTACATCTGGATCACTCCATGCTTCGACCTGCTAATCTCATCCATGGTTCGACCTGCTTCTTCACATCCTTTTACTACAGCTCACCAACCGTGTGCTACAGCTCAGCAACCATCACCACATCACCGATGATCCTGATCACCAAATATAGATGTATACCGAGCCTGAATAGCATTCACCTCGTTATCATGTAGTGCTGTAAATTCTTTTTCTCTGGCTTTTTTTGAAAGTATACCATCGTTTTGTTCAAGGCACCGTATCAATAACGCTACCATTCGATCAGGCATTTGGTATGCATCGTCAAGCCATGCTTTCATTATGTAAAAAGCTTAAAAACTTAAAGGTTTCTGGTAAAATGTTTACAATTCATGAATAGTGATTAAATTTTTAATATTTTATGAAAAAGACTTAAAAATCATTCTGTTAGATCAAACAAAATACAGCAATCGCGTATTTGTGGCAATTGTATGAAAACGCGATCATAACAGGTGATTCACTTTATAAGCAATCATGGCCTTCTTCCTTGGGTCCCACAAGTCAATTGATTCTTAAAGTGGACACATTGGTCGGGAATCTATATCATAGGGCATTCATTAATGTGGTAACAATAAATTTATCTGCAGGTGCTATTTTAAAACCTGTAAGTTCCTCAATTCTTACAAATACATAATCATCATGATCAGTTAAGAGAAAGGAGGCGCTTTCAAACTCACACTCATAGGACAATAATTCAATGGCGAATGTTTCGTATTCATGAATATGACTGCTAAAAAAACGAATGTTAGAAATGTTCATGCCAAATTCTTCATGTAATTCTCGTTGGATGGCTAAAATGGAATCTTCATCAGGCTCAAGTTTCCCTCCTGGAAATTCCCAAAATCCACCTAAATTCTTTTCTGGTTTTCTTCTTGCTATAAATACTTTTCTAGCATTCCAGATGATACCACATACTACCCTAATAGGTTTCATTGAACCGAAGTCTGTGTTTTTCCAAGTAGTCAAAATTGAAAGCACTTAAATTATTAATCGTCTCAAGGCCAGTTACTCCAATTTTTTCGAAAGCCTGTGTTTCGATTGCATCTGTCAAAATAATCTTACCCGAATTTTCAAAAGTGATTAAATGACGATCAAATAATGCATCATATGCAGGAGAAAGCAAAATACCATTATGGATATCCAGACGTTGTTCATTTGTCGAGTCAGACCAGGGAAGAATATGGGAAGCAATCAATACATCAAGTTTTTCAAAACCATTCACAGCGCACTTATATTCCCATCGGTGAATGATCCTTTTTCGATAAGCACCTTGTCCAACTCTCGAGGTAACTAGACCTTTTCTTTCAGTTTCGTTAGGTGGTGTAAAAAAATACGCAGCTAATGGATCAGCCACTTGTAGTTGTGGAGTAAGACGCTCAAATTCAGTAGGCAAATAAGTTCCTTTACGTTTAAAGAAGAATTTAATTCCTACTCTAGTATTTCCTGAAGTGTCGTGTGTTTCAAAATAATCTGCATCAAAAACCTCTACCTCAGCTATAAACTTAGCTAAGCCCTTTCCGTCGCTCTCAAAAAGAAAAACTCTCTTCCCATTTTCCTTATGATCACGCAAAGCAAAATTCCCTCTAGTAAATGTCATATCGCCTGATTGCCCTTCACCTGTATATGAGAACACATTAGGATTATCCCAACCATCCTTATAACCGTGTTGGTGGCCAGAGATTCCTGAAAAAATAAAGATGTAAGGAAATCTAGCGGAAGCAGATATGCCACTCTGAGGATTCCCTCCATACTTGACATGGATGTCCGTTCTTCGGTTATATACATGATTTGGTATGAAGGGAAGTTGAGTCAAATTTTATGTTATACAAATGATTGATAAAATTCCAAAGTACTTAGACTATTTAGTTCAGCAGAATTGTAGCTTCGTTCAAAATTAATTAAATGTCAGACTTAATAGACATAACTAAAGTCATAGTGAATTTCAGGGATGAACGGGATTGGGGGCAATTCCACCAGCCAAAGGATCTTGCACTGGCAATCAATATAGAAAGCAGTGAGCTTATGGAGCAATTTCTATGGAAAACCGATAATGAGGCAAACGTGCATAAGGTGAAGGAAGAACTAGCCGATGTTTTTGCCTATTGCTTCTTGCTTGCTCACCACTATGAGTTTGATGTTAAAGAAATTGTCCTTAATAAAATTGAACAGAATAAACTTAAGTATCCGATTGATAAGGCAAAAGGGAGTGCCAAGAAATACAATGAACTTTGATGCTCCTGTTTATCATGAATCAAAAGTCGGTTTTCAAACTTACGATTAGTAAAATATGTTTGAATAGAGTCCAAAACCTTGTCATCCCCGATAAATATTTGAGTTATGCCATTCTAGGTAAGATTGCCCCGGCCGTTCAAAGACAGAATCTGGTAATACGAAAAGATCCTTTCCGTGGAATTGATAATATTCCCTTCCATTTTCGAATTCTTCCCGAATACGTGGACTGACTTCAATTTTTAATTTTGTCGTCACCGTAATATAACCATTATCGAATAATTTATGAAGATCCGATCTGAGCAGAATGCCATTGGAAATCGCATGTGGTCCTGACGTGGCAAATGGTTTGATGTGAGCCGCTTCCAAAACAGGTAATGTTTTTTCACCTGTTATTGAGCACTTTCTTGAATAGGCATCTGTAACTAAAACTCTAAATGCTCCTTGACCTAAACGCACTTTTTGTAAAATACTATTGCCGTACATTGGTCCAGAGGGCTCTTCCACAATGATGGGACTTTTGTTGATTCTTCCTTCTCGTGCTGAAAGATATTTTTGAACCAATTGCTCTATTTTTTGCCATAATTTTTTGCCAATTGGATCAAGAGTATCATAAGACTTACCCTGAACAATACTTTTGCCCCAATTTTCAGGGGTTTCAATCCAGTCTTCTGGCTTAAAAAATATAGGATCCGTCAATACAATACAGCCTATTGTTGGATTAATATCATCCCTTTCTTTTCTATACCTCTTAATTAATCGGCTGAACTCCAAAAAATCTTGACATCCGTTTCTCTCACCAAAAGTGTCCCAGGCAACGGAAATGGGTAGAAAAGTATGACTTGAAAAGAAGCCTACACCGCCAATGGCATTTATGGGAAATTTGAGCTTAAAAAGGAAAGGTGCGCCTCTATCAATTACACCAAATTTTACATTTCCACCGGGCTGCCAAAAATTTATATCCTCTGGGAAAATCACTGAGAGGTAATTGTACCAGATTGTATCAGTGACGCCTAAATAATATTTCATTTTTGGAAATAATTCTCATTTAATAATTTGATTCGAAAAATACTATTTGTTTGAGTGGCTAATAGGTTCTGCACAATACGGACACACCACCCACAACTTCTCTAATTGACTAAAGCACTTCTTACACAATGAAATTTTTTGTTCCAGAGATTTTATTGGCTCTCCTGTTTTGACAGTATAGGTTTCAGGAATCTCTTTCAAAAAACTGGATTCATTCCCCTTTTCAGTGATGAGGTAGAGTTTCTCTTTTGCTCTGGTGATGGCTACATAGAATAATCGTCTCTCCTCCTCCAGCAATAAGTCACGATTTACCGATTTAATCACTTGGAATAGTCGATCCTCCATCCAAATATCAGGAAATCCACCGTAGCCTTCCGTAAGTCCCAATATGAACACTACTTTGGCCTCAAGTCCTTTAGCAGCATGAATGGTTCTGGGTAGGATTTTAATTCCTTTTTTTGCAAATTCGCTCGAGTAAGATTTTGTATTTGAATAAGGCTTAGTCCAATACATGTTCGTCCTCCGGTACAAAAACATTATTTCATCCCCCAGAACACCATCTTCCATCAGCTGCTGCACTGTACTAACACAAAAATCAACATTCTCCTCTTCATCATTTCCGGCATAGACAACAATCTTATGCTCTGAAATTTTGGATGCCCGGATCTCTTTTTCAATTTTAATTTTGTTGTGACTGATCACTTCATTACTCGCACCTACTATATGCTGAGTGCTCCTGTAATTCAGATTGAGTTTAATGAGCTGACTACCCATAAAGTGTTTTTCAAATTCAATCGTATAGCTCACATTCGAACCCCGGAACCCATAAATACTTTGCCAGTCATCACCCACACAGAAAAGTTGAGTTTGATCTGTCAGCATTAATTTGATGAGGTCCACCTGCAGATTATTGACATCCTGAAATTCGTCGACCAGAACGTATTGAATTTTAGTTCTATAATAATTTGAAATATCTTCTTGTGATTGAAATACGGTAATGGCTCTGGTGATCATATCATTGAAGTCGAGATACGACTTGTCCACACAGTAGGCATTGTATTTTTCAATGATGGGTAATGCCAGTGAGTAAAAATCCCGGACACGTTCATGCTGGTCTTTGGAGGCATTTTCTTGAATGGTTTCTATAGGTGTGTTTTCCACCTTGATCATGTTCATTATCCGCATGGCCGTGCCTGAAAACTCTGCAACTTCCCGCAAATACGTTTTAAACTCCTCCTGAAAATTTAACTCTACAGTTTTGTTATAATCAGCAGGCAATCTTCCTCTGATCAGGTTATCCAGTACTAAATTAAAGTATGCAGAATCCTTTGTTTGTTCCTCATAAGTTTTAGCGAGCAGGATTTTGCCTTTATTGAATTGTTTTTCTTTATCCTCGAGTTTGTAACTAAGGTTGCTGACATGCTCTATGTATAAATTAGCAGCGGGAATATAGAAATCCGGATGAAAGGAAAAATCACTCACATTTAATTGAGGCTCATATTCAAAAGGAATATTGTGACGATATAGCCAATCTGCAATTGCCTGTTCAGACTTGGAGCGGACTTTATTTCCGTTAAGAGTGGTGAAAAATTTTCCCTCCTTGGTGGAATACGTATTTTCATTTTTTTTCTTGTGATTACCATCTACAAAATAATCCAGGATGTATCGCTTCAGCCGTAATAAATATTCTGGGTTTTCACATTCAATGATCAGCAGTTTCTGAAAGACCTGAATTACGGTTTCGCTGGCAACGTATTTTGAAAATTCATCGTCATCTTTAGGGGCTTCATCTCCAATAATCCGAAATCGATTGTCAAATTCCTTAGCGCCATAATTACGTAATACAGAATAACAAAAACTATGGAATGTTTTTAATGTAAGTCCATTGATCCATTTATACTTGTTTCTCCATTCCTGACGAGCCAATTCTGTTTGAGGTGCAGATACTTTTTTGTCAAATAAAATTCGCTCATATGCACCTGAATTGTCAGCTGACATGATCAATCGATCCACCATTTCATTAGCTGCATTTTTGGTGAATGTGATTGCAAGAATTGAAGTAGGGCTTACACCTTTCTCTTCAACTAGGTAGATTATTTTTTGAAGAAGTGTTTTTGTCTTACCGGAGCCGGCACCAGCCAGAACTAGAATGCGTTTTTCTTGACTAGTAACCGCCTGATGCTGCTCTTCATTGAGAGCACTGAGGTCAGTTTTAAGCGGTAGAAGAGAAGACATATCAGGGATATGTGACAAGAATTGTACCTAAAAAAAACTAATAAAAGGTATAATCTGACCGAAGAAGCTGGAAAATTATATCAAAAACT
The DNA here is from genome assembly GCA_040003045.1 of Saprospiraceae bacterium. Lineage (GTDB taxonomy): Bacteria > Bacteroidota > Bacteroidia > Chitinophagales > Saprospiraceae > Opimibacter. The sequence goes on from JBDUDG010000149.1 coordinate 6,969, forward strand.
TAAATGGTCGCTAGGTGAGCGGTTAGGAGGGACCATTTGTTGATGGTCGAGCAAACTAAAGTATCGAAGCGAACGTGTCGTGGACGCTTTCTTCTAACCACAAGAAGTTCCCACCCGGGGGAACAGGATTCGCAGAATCCAAGGGGGAAAAAATCAATAGTGATGCCCCATTCCCATCATGAAGACCATCGAAGCTCAAAACCCATTCTCACTAATCTGTCTTTTAACCCACTCAAACATTCGCCGATCCTTAAACTCAAACCATCTCTTGCGATAATCTCTTGAGTTGTCAATGACGAACTTAAAATTTCGAAAAGGTTTTGGTTTTTGAAGCGCCTGTTCCAGCTTGTACCTGAGTGAATTATCTTCTACAGTAGCGATAAAATCAGACATCATAGTGAAAGAATCTCCGGATTCCATTCTTTCTATTTCCCAATAGTCCTCCTGATCATG
>JBDUDG010000150.1:0-7409 GCA_040003045.1 Saprospiraceae bacterium
TGATCAAAAGACTTGCTTTTTTAACATCACTGATTGGCATTTTAACAGTCACTTCGGTATGTGGACAGGACATCCACTTTTCTCAATTCTATATGTCGCCCCTCACTTTGAATCCTGCCCTTACAGGTGTTCAGAATTGTAACACCAGGATTGTAGGAAATTATAGAAATCAATGGGCTTCAGTACTCGGTCGAAACGCATACAACACTTATAGTATCTCCTATGACCAGAAGATGCCGGTTGGTCGTTATGACTATTTCGGATTCGGTGGCAATGTCTGGACTGACGTAGCCGGCCAGCTTGATTTTCAAACGCTGACGCTTAAATTATCTGGTGCTTACAGCCGCAGAGTAGGTGGTGACAGAAAGAAAGCCAATTATGTAGTCATTGGTGCAGAAGCTGGTGCATCTCAGAGGAGCATAAGTTATGTCAATGCACGCTGGCCTGTACAAGTTACAGACGGACAATACGATCCTACTATTGATTCCGGAGAAGGGGACCTTCCTAGCAATTTCATCTTTGGTGACATTGGATTAGGTGGCTTGTGGTTCTCAGTCCTTGGAAAACACACTAATTACTATTTTGGTGGCGCTATCAATCACCTGAACCAGGCTAACCTTTCATTCTACCGTCCTGCTGTCGTAGAAAAATATTACACAAAAACAGTCATCCATGGAGGAGGTGAATTTCCTTTAAACAGGAGTGTTTCATTGGTGCCGGGAGCTGTGTTTTTCAAACAGGGACCATCTCTTGAAATCAATGCTGGTAATAGTTTCCGTTTCAATCTTGATAGCGGTGGTGCAGATCAGTCTTTCCAATTCGGAGGATGGGTCAGATTGGCAAGACATTTTACAAAACCTATACTTATGGATGCGATCATTCTTTCTACAAGATTTGATTATTCTAACTGGGGTATTGGATTCAGTTATGATATTAACACCTCCAGTCTAAGCCAGGGCAGCCGTGGAAATGGCGGCTTCGAATTCTCCATGGTATATCTTGTTTGCGGCCCACAAAACCGAGGAGTATACTGTCCCAGGTTCTAAACGAGTAACGAGTAACGAGTAACGAGTAACGAGTAACGAGTAATGAGTAACGAGTAACGAATGACGAGTTGCGAATCACTATCCACTATTCGTTATTCGTTATTCATTATTCGTTATTTATATTTACAGTCCCCTTTGTCAGGTTATAGTCTCCATGACATGATTTTTTAACGACTTTAATACTATCAAAGGATGTTCAACAACACAAAAAGCGATACGAAGAGCAAGCCTAATGGCCTGATCAATTCCGGCTCTTCTACCTCAAGCAATAGTCTTGTACAAGGCACCAATATCGAAGGTACTGTCCAGGCTGATAAAGATATCCGTATCGACGGCTCACTTAAAGGCACACTTATGTGCAAAGGAAAAGTGATCATCGGTCCCACCGGATATATCACAGGTGATGTGCAATGCGAAAATGCTGTGATCGAAGGCCGTTTTGAAGGTGTGCTTTTGGTGAATGATGTCCTCCATGTCAAAGAAAATGCAAGAGTTGAAGGAGATGTCACCACACAAAAACTGGTCGTGCAGCCAGGTTCCATATTCAATGTCAAGTGCAAGATGGGAGCACAGCATACCACCCGTAAAGTAGCACTCGATGATGAAGAGGTGATCGAGCTGAGTGCATTGAACAGCGCTAAGGCAACCATGTCCTGAGGTGAAGGATGATCCCAAATCACCCTCCTCAAATAAATATCTAAAATATAGCAGTATGGCTCTTCAGCTATTTGCGCTGTTGGGCTTCGGTGCATGGCTTGGACAAAAGATCGATAAATCTCTTGGCACATACATTCCTTATTTTACCATTTTATTTATCTTACTCTTTACCAGTGGTTTTTTCTACATACTGGTCAAAGAACTGAATCGTAAAGATGAGTCCTAAGCATTTTTTTGGGGGACTGGCCATCACCGGCGCTATACAGATCTGTATAAGTTTATTATTGCTTTGGTGCATTCCTTCTATGAAGCCTCATGTTGGATTTGTGATTGTGACCATCTTAGCCCTTATCATTTTTTGCATCACTTTATTTGTTGCTGCAAAAATCCTCGCGCGAAGCTCTTACACAAAACTTTTCATCCAAATGATCATGCTTGCTGTTTTTTTGAAAATGTTATTGTGCATCGCGTTAATCATTGGATATCAGAAAATATTTATTCCTGTCAATGATTCCTATATCTGGCCATTCCTTGTGATCTATCTTACCTCCACTATATTCGAAGTCATATTCCTTGAAAAAGTCGGACACGAAAAACAATCTGCACACCCATGATGAAGCCTGATCAACCGATCCTAATAGAAGTGAATGGCGAACGATTTGAAATCTCTGCAGATCAGATCGAACCTGATGGTTCTGCTGCATATGATCTCGCTTTGCCGGAAGGAACTACTTCTTTTCAACACCATGATAAAAACAAAAAACATCATGTGACGGTCATGAACTATGATGCGTCATCAGGAACTTATACTGTCGAAATGGATGGCCAGCTAAAGACCGTAAAAATGCTGAGTGAACTGGATGTACTCATTGAAAAAATGGGTCTCAACACGTTGAAATCAAAAAAACAAAGTTTGATGGAAGCCCCAATGCCCGGGCTGGTTACATCAATAAAAGTTGCCGCAGGAGATCATGTCACCAAGGGCTCACCACTCCTGATTCTGGAAGCCATGAAAATGGAAAATGTTATCGCAGCGCCTCATGATGCGATGATCAAAGAGATCAAAGTGAAAATTGGACAGGCAGTGGAAAAAGGGTTAGCGTTGATAGAATTTGAATAATCGTATTATAGATTGCAAAAACCATCAATCTAATTTCAGTGCTTCGAATTAATAAATCCCCTCAATTTATTTATCCAGTACGAGTCATATTTTTCCAAATCGAAATTTTCATTTAATTCAATTTTAGACATCAGATCGTTCTGAACCGCATGAAACAGGATCCTTATTCAAAATAGAATCATTTAACTGAATTTTTAATTCTATTTCCTGCCCAGCAAAATTTTGGGAATATATTATTTGTGTCGAGTCCTCAGTTATAAACTGAAGAATTTCGATAGTACCATGATCTGAAAAAGGCAGATTTAAAGTCAGAACCATTTGACTCAACCCCTTACCCGCAATAATTAAGACAATAAAAGTAATTATGATCCACTTTTGGAGAAAGAAGGTCCTTCGCGCCATTTTTAACTCCAGGTATTTAGCTATTCAATAATTGAAAATTGTTTCAAAGGGATCTATCCGACCACCATGCTCCCTGCCCTATGTCCATGCTTTTTATTTCTTATAATTCTCTTCAAAGAATTGCTTATACGCATCCAGGGACCTCGCCTTGATTACTTCGCGATAATTTTTCTGCGTGATAGGATATACTTCGTAGATAGCATTCGCAGGCATGAAATCTTTTGGATTACGGATAGCGGTGTCATAATACTTCATCGCCTTCTCTTTCGTATTGAAAGACCTGACCAGCACCAGGGATTGATTTTTTGAGGGATCAAATACCAGGTTAGTCATTTTGAGATTATCCAGTTGAAAATATTGATTGTGAAATTTTGCAAGTGCAATTTTGGTATCCTGTATACTGATCGCATCCTGATTTGCCACATATACCACGACAAAATGCAAAGCATTATCCTCCACAGTAAATTGGGCATTGGCCAAACCAGTCTCTCCATATACACTTCCAGCATTGTTATCACCTAATAACAATAGCATATCCTTCGCCTTCTTCTCTTCATCTGTATTCGGATATTTTGCAATGATGTCCTTCAGTGCCTCCACATAAGCATCCTTGCCATTCTTAGCACCGGTGCTCATCGCTTTCAACAATTCAAATTTGGCCATCAGTGAATTATTGACACCAAACTTTTCACCTACATCAGAAACATGCTGCAACACATCATCATAATTCTTTTGCTCGAACAGCTGGTAAGTATCATCATAATACTTCATCAGACGCTCATGTTCAGATTGCTGGGTGGCAGCAAAATTCGGATCTGAAAGAACACGCGCAAAACGTGAATTAGGATATTCAGAAATAAGCAGTCCTTTATATTTCTCTGTTCGCACGAGATCTCCGGCGGATAAAGAGGACAAATACAGTTGATAATAAGTTTCCAGCTTTTCAGGTGCATCCGGATACCGGGACAACAATTTTTCAAGAATATTGATAGAGCTTTCATAGTCCTGTATCCGGTCTCTGTACAACTGACCCAACAACAACATTGATTTACGTATCTGCGAATGAGACATCGCTCTGGCTGTATCATTCTTGGGTACATCTTTGAAAAAATTCTCGATCTCACTTTCGTATAGTCCTATCTCACCATTAGGTGATTGCGCAGCGTCTGCAGTATTCACATACTGGCTTGCTCTTGAACTTACTCCCCAATAATCTGTCAAATTAATATCACCCCATGTACGATCAAAATCACGTCGCGCTTTTTTCAGATTCTTCTGATCAAATGCCCAAAAGGTAGTAGTCACTGCGCTACCACTCACCTGTCGTATTGCAGGCACTCCATTTTGAATTGCTGCTGGTGAGCCGGAAATATTTTTGCCGGCGGGATTGACTGCGTATTTACTTTTTGCTGCTGCGGCTTCATCTTCCTTTTGTTTAGCCTTTTTCAAATTACGGGCTATGTCCTTCAGTTGATCATCATTCATATAAGAAAGCCTGAGCAGGCTGTCCTGCAGAGTGATGGTGTTCAGGTTGCTGGCAATTTCGCTGAGATTATCACCCATTTTCTTCACATACTTGTATCGTGGGTCATGTTCATTCATGACGATTGCGCATGCTTTGAAAGTAGCTTCAGCGTCTACGAATTGAAGTTGTTTCAAATATAATGTGGCAAGCAAATATTGGCTTTCTATTTCCTGGAATTTATCCCCCTGCACATTTTCAATGCTCTTTTCAAGATGGCCTATCGCTGCCGCGATGTCATTGTCATCTACAGCTAATGTGGCGAGATAATAATAAATACGTCCCTCGTATGTTTTGTTTTTTGCATCCTTCAACATTTTTACAAGACTCTGCTGAGCTTCTGCTGCAGTCATCGTTTTGTTATGAACTGATGATCTGATGATGCTCAGCCTGGTATTGAATTCCATGTCATACTTATTGCTGAAATCGAGAGATTTCTGATAGAATTCAGATGCTTTGGCCACGTCACCCTGGCGATCATAAAGCTGCGCGATAATATATGCGTAGCGTGCTTTATCTGCTCTCCTGGATGCACGTTCTATTCCCTGTTCAAGGAATGGGATCACCTGGGGATAATTCTCCCGCATCATGTGATAATAAGCTCTTGCTACAGGAAGCTCTTGATAAACCTTTGCAGGCAGTGCATCATCTGATTCAAGGCGTCTGAATTGAAAGTCGGCTGCGGTCCAGTTCTGACGCTCTATATATGATTTAGCTAACCATAATATAGCTGCATCATAAACAGGCACATGTCCAAACAAACCGTTGTGCTTTCCTTCTGCAATTGCTTTCGCTCTTATTTCGGCTGCAGTTGGTTCATATTTTTTTGAATCCGAAGTTGGAATTACAGTTGTAGCATCCGGAGCTTTAGTGGTGCCGGGTCGTTGAAGATCGGCAGTGCTTTTACCTTTTTTCTTTAGATTATGAACCTGTTTGTTATAAGCTTTGCGTTCTTTTTCGGCTTTTTTCCGAATTCTTTCAAGCTCCTTTTTATGCCGATTGGCTTCTTTGGCTGCAGCGTTTTTACCAGACTTGTGGTTGGCATGGATTTTTTTTGATTTACGACTGTGCAGACTTGTGTGTTTTCCATTTGGAAGGAATTCATCCTGATAAAATTCAAGTGCATCTTCTGCGGCTTCGTAATCCTTTTTAAGATAAAGTGCTTTTCCAATCAACAGGTAACAATCATCTGCCCAGTCGCTGTATTCATGAAGAGTGACTACGACGGAAACTTTCTTTATGGCTTCATCAAGATCAGCTTTGACAGCATCGGCATTTTCTACAGCGGCATATTCATAGATAGGAAGGATCTCGTTGAAATTGTCTTCGTGTTGGGTTTCAAGAGTCAGGATGCTGTTTTCAACAAGCTCGTTGGCATTGAACCAGCCGTTGTACTTCGCGGTGATGTTATGATAGATTTGCCCTACTTTTGACATATCCTGATGACTTTTCTGTGTCACACAGCTACAAATCCCCAGCGTCAAAAAGATCAAAAGTGTATTTTTCACGTTAATACGGTATAGCATTTATATGATTTGAAGCTGAAAGGTTGTTTCCCACCAGGCGATTAATCTTATAAACTGATTAGGAGGCAAATTTATTTCAAAATCTTCACTACAGCAATTCCCCTATGATGGAGCAAGGAAAGACCAGAAAGCGGCATTGGCATACAATATACAGGCTGGTGCTTCGGAAGGACGACACCCTTGAAGAAGTGGGTTCTTACCGCCTGACACTACTCAACCTTTATATCCTTCTTTCCTCCATCATACTGGTCACCATGGGCATCATGATTGTGGTCATTTTCTTCACACCTCTCAAAAGACTGGTTCCGGGATATGCGATGCCAAGCCAGCATCCTGATTTCATCCGACTTAGTAAAAAAGTGGCTAACCTTGAAACCGAACTTGAGGATTATAAGCAGTATTATGATCATTTCAACCGGATGATCAGCATGTCGGATAGCCTCAATCCGCCGGATGTCGTTCAGATCTCAAATACTGAAGCAATTCCTGAGGAGAAATCCTCAATACAAGAAAAGGAAATACCTGAAAATACGCGACCGGTACAGTCGATCAAGGTGAATAATTCTCCATCGCCAAGTGTTTTAAAACCAGCAGATTATCTATATCTGATCCCTCCGATCTCTGGTGTGATCAGCAGTAAATTTGATCCTGAAAATGACCATTTTGGTGTGGATATCCTCGCACCGCACGATACACCTGTCAAAGCCATCTGGGATGGGCACGTGATTACGGCAGACTGGACGCTGGAAACCGGTTATACGATAGGCATCCAGCATAGTAATGACATGGTTTCCTTTTATAAGCATAATGCCTCCCTTTTAAAGCGGAATGGTGCCTTTGTAAGAGCTGGAGAAGCTGTTGCCATCATCGGAAATACCGGCAAATTGTCTACCGGGCCGCATCTTCACTTTGAGCTCTGGATCCAGGGCCGGCCGGTAGATCCGACCGATTACATTGATTTTTAGCGTTTTAGGACATTTTCATGCAGGGTTAAGCTATTGATAACAGATTCGTCGAATTGGTTTTTTACTCCATATGGCGGACGACTCTATCTTTGTCCTCTATTGATCACTTAATCATCACAATGTCAGACCATCCTTCTTTAATCAAGCTATACAATGAAAAGGGCGAAACTA
>JBDUDG010000151.1:0-7369 GCA_040003045.1 Saprospiraceae bacterium
TCGAGATTGCGTCAGCTCCCTTTACTTTCCGTAGAATATAGAAAAGTATTACTCCGATCACGACCAGAATAATTGCCCCTAATACTATTTTCATATGTTCACATTTTCATACTCCTGTTAAACCCTGACTAAGATTTGAAAGGTAAAGATTTTTTGGGTGGCATCTTTTTGCATTGTCTGTTCAACGGAAGAAACCGGGCACACTGCACAGAGATGATTGATTGATAGGCTTATAATGCAAAAAGAAAAAACCGGAATATCATCAAAATAGAAATCCAATATCAAAAGTGGTTATACGTGGAATGCAAATATTTCATGCATAACAGAATACTTAGGAAGATGAGGATTTGGATTTGCTATTACTTCAGATTTGAGATTATGAAGACAGTTCTACCTCAAATCCTGAAACAGATACGATTGAAGTCATCAAACTCCGAAATTAATTTTGGACCAGGTATCTTTCTGGTCCCAACTTTTAGATCACTATTTTACCAAAACAAACTACATATTGAATAATGATTTCGTTGGGCTGTGTCCAGAGTGATTATTGATTTCGTTGTGTTTCCCCCGGCCTGCTTCGAAGCATGATTGTATCCGAATTAAAAAAGTTAACATACAGAAGATTGGAATTTTATTTATTTTGTAGTCAATTGCTCACTCAAATCTGATCTAATGAAGTCCCTCATCAGAACCTTTGTTATTGTTATCGTAATTCTGCAGTGGATTACGATCTCCGCACAGCAGCAGCTTACAGTTCGCCGAAATGATACGACATCACTTTTATTGATGGTGGAACCGATGGGTACGGCTTTCGGAGCTTTTTATGGGGTTGATGCCGGACGAAAAACAGTAGGATACTACAACACGATTCTTGGATATGCTGCAGGTCAGGAAAACCGGGCAGGGGAAAGCAATACTTTTGTTGGGGAGATTGCAGGGCAGTCTAACACTGCCGGCAACTACAATACTTATTTTGGCAGAGGTACCGGGAGACTTTCAAAAGGTAGTGAGAACACAGCGATTGGTAGTGAAGCAGGAGCTCTTAATACCCTCGGTAATAATAATACGTTTGTCGGACGTAGTGCAGGTGTAGCGAGCACCGGAAGTTATAATGTATTTCTCGGTTACCAGGCAGGGACCTCCGAATCCGGGAGCAATAAACTTTATATCGAAAATTCGTCTGCTAACTCTACTGGAGCTCTTCTGTATGGTGAATTTGATAATAAATACCTACGTGAAAACGGAAGATTGGACGTACTCTCCACTTCATTAAATGTTGAAGCTATTAGAGGTATCAAATCATTTGCTCCCGGCAATTACTCCGATATTCCGGGCGTATACGGTCAAAATAATGTACAGGATTACTATGGTGTCGGCGTAAAAGGTGTCGGAGGATACATCGGGGTGAATGGCCAATGTAATCAGTCTGGAGGTGCATATTATTATGGGGTTTCGGGTACAGCAACAGGTACGAATTCAGGAAATAATTTTGGTGTCTATGGTTCTGCCTCCGGAGGAGCAGCAAACTATGCAGGATATTTTGATGGTGATAGTTATGTATCTGGTAATATGGGTATCGGTACAACAACTTATGCTACTGGCTACAAACTTTCTGTCAATGGGAAAATCGCTGCTGAAGAAATCCTCGTTGATCTCGCAGGTTCCTGGCCAGATTATGTATTTCAGGATGATTACAAATTACCCAGCCTTTACGAATTAAAGACAACCATTAAAAAGGAAGGTCATCTTCCAGGTCTTCCTTCTGCTGCTGAAGTAAAAGATAACGGAGTGTTATTAGGCGACATGAACAAGATGCTCTTAGAGAAAATAGAACAGCTCACATTGTACATCATCAATCAGGATGAACGTATTAAAGCACTGGAAGCGAAAGTGAGTGGCAAATAGTTTATGGCTAAAAGATTTATCATCGGACTTTTGATCAGTTTTTCTGCAATAACTTTTGTAGCGGGGCAAAGTTTGCCTGACCAACTCAAACAACAACTTGCAGGAAAGCAAACGCTGGCTGAGATCATGGGAGTTGTAGATCCTTTTTATCTCAATCTGACTGAAGCCCAACGCAATGGTGCTGATGGTCTTGTTAAATACAGACATTGGAAACGTTGGGAATGGTATATGTCAAGGAGACTGGGTCCACATGCTGAATTTGTCAACATTCAGCAGATGAATATGCTGGCGATGGCAAATGATGACACGCCTAAGCATGGATCCTCAAGAAATAGTATGATCGCCGGAAGTTGGACCTCACTGGGATTAAAAAAAAGTTCGTATAGTGCCGACACACTTAATGGAGGAAATAATACCTACGCAAAAGGAAGTGGCAGAGTAGATCGCATCGCCTTTCATCCGACAGATCCTAATATTATTTACATTGGTGCACCTAACGGAGGACTTTGGCGCACTAATGACGGGGGCACACATTGGGAATGTCTGACAGACACTTTGCCTTCGATTGGCATTTCCGGTATAGTCGTGACACCTTCATCTCCGAATACCCTATACATACTCACTGGATCCGGAGATCTTACCAATGCCAATTATTTTATTAATCTTTTCGGCCTGAGTGCTCCCTGCAATGGCGTATATAAATCAACTAATGCAGGAATGACATGGACAAAGACAGACACCTTTCCTCACTCACCCGGGGTTTTTAATTATACCGGATCTGATCTTGTACAGAATCCCACTAATGCGAATGTCTTGATGGCAGCTACGTCGGATGGAATATTCAGAACAACGAATGCAGGTGGCACATGGACGAAAGTGAGACCCGGATTATTCTTTGATCTGCAATACAAACCTGGTTCCAGCACGACGATATATGCTGCGAAAAAAGACTCTATTTTTTACAGCACAAATGATGGTGTTTCTTGGACAGCTGGCACTTTAAATGTGGCGCCCAATCCTGCATCCATCAGGATTGCGCTGGGCGTATCTCCAAATCGTCCGAACAGGGTGTATGCTTTCTTCGGCAAAGCGGGAACCAATAATTTTTCCGGAATCTATCGATCAGATAATTCAGGTGTGAGTTTCACCAAAAAAGCCACTACCCCCAATATTTGTGGATACTTTATCAATGGGATGGATAATGTAGATCAGGCTGACTACGATCTGGCTATTGCCGTAGATCCGGCGAATGGGAATAAACTTTTCTTATCGTCTATCAATATCTGGAAATCATTAGACAGTGCTGCCACATGTGTAAACGTCACCGGCTGGTATGAAAATCAGGGAGGACCATCATTTATTCATTCTGATCAACATGCGATAGTATACAATCCGCTTAATAATAAATTGTATGCATGCAGCGATGGCGGCATTTATGTGTCTACGGATTCTGGCGTTACATGGACCAGCTTAACAGATGGTCTTGTGATCAGTCAATGTTATCATCTTGCGCAATATGAGAATGTATCATATAAACTGGTGGGTGGATTGCAGGACAATGGAATAAAATACCGGAATACAGGTTCGGAAGACTTTATTCATATGTACGGCGCCGATGGCTTTTCCACCTCGTTTATCGAGAATGATTCAAACACTTTTTATGTAACCATAAATAGCGGTGTCAACAGGATGAAATTTTCTGACGGAAGTATTGTTGGAATTACACCTTCGGGTGATATGCAGTTTTATAAAGAAGTCCTAGCTCATCCTACTGTTCCAAACCTGGTGTTTTGTGGAAGTAATGTGATATACAGATCTACAAACAACGGAGCCAACTGGACAAACGTTGGTGCTTCAGGAATATGGGGTATGAAAATTTCGCATTTAAGTCCTGCCCGTATGTATGCAGCAGGTGGTAGTTCCGCTTTTCCCGGGGCAGGTGCCATGTATACTTCCTCAGATACCGGAAAAACATGGACATTAATATCGAGTAATCCGGGTTTCCCTGCGAATTACAATACTGTCACCGATATTGCCATTGATCCGCTTAATGCGGCTAACGTTTATTTTACAGTTGGAGGGTTTATTGCAGGAAGTAAAATTTATAAATCAACTAATTTTGGTGGAACATGGACAAACATTAGCTCCGGACTTCCAAATTCTCCGGCCAATAGTCTTGTGATCACCGACGATGCGATCTATGTAGGCACGGATATCTCTGTTTATTATCGTTTAAAATCAGGTGGAACTTGGACAAACATTGGTGAAAATATTCCGCATTGTCCCGTGACTCAGTTGTTGGTGGATCAGGACATTGGCACACTGACTGCAGCGACATTTGGTCGTGGTGTGTGGCAGCGGAATTATTGTATTGAAGATATCGATCTTACCTATCCGCTTGCCGGAAAATTAGAATATAAATGTAATGATCAGCTTACGTCCTCTTCACTGATCACCGGTACTACCAACGATACAATTTCTTTCAAAGCCGGTGGCAAAATAAAGTTATTACCAGGCTTCAAAGCAGGTGTAGGTACTTATTTCACAACCAAGAAAGAACCCTGTGACAATGGGACTATTCCTTTGATTCAGCCAGCCCCTGCCGCCGTCCTTCCATCCCAGGGAAAAGTTGAAAAAGGAAAGAAAAATTAGAATGACATTGTGATTTTTAATGTGAAATCATCATTGCACTTCACAGAGTAATTACCCACATCCCTAAGCTATCGCACTTTTCAGGCATAAAGTCATATCTGTCAAGCATTCAACATCCCTTGTATTTCGAATATTCATCAGACGGTTGGTAAGCTGTCGCACCAGGATGCACGGTTACTCACGATCCTCCCGAAATAATCAAATGAATTTAGGATTAGAGATAAATAAAAAGACTTACAGAACAAATTCATTTGCCCTGTAAGTCTTTAATGAAATCAGGTAGCTAACCTAAAAGTTTATTTTACCACCACTATACTAGTTATCTTATTACCCAAAGCGCTCTGCACACGAATATAATAGGATCCTTCTGCAAAGTTGCTCATTTCAATCGTCATATCACTTTGCGAATTATGTTGTTGTCGGAAACATAGACGGCCTCCCGCATCAAATATCTGAACAAACGGTGTATCATCACCTGTGTATACCATCTGCAACCTGATCACATCCTTTACCGGATTAGGCGATATTCTCAGTTCAAATATGGGATCACCCTGAATGCCTTCGCAATTCAATCCGGTGACTGTAAGTGCATGCCGGCAGGATTTTTTACAGTGACAAATAATGAACCCTTGATTTCCTGAGAAGGAACAGTTGAATCGTCACCAGCAAAACCGAAATAAATCAGGGCGCTGAGCAGAAGAAGGATGGTCTTCGTTTTCATATAGTTGGATTTGGAAAAAAATATAATTAATTCTTGTTAAAATATAAAGCATAACCTTCCTGAATGTATAGTTGAAGACGAATTTATTATTCGAAGAATCACCCCTTGCAGGATTAAAAATTGATTGTTTCTTAAAGTAAAGTTCTCTGGATAGCTGATTTTGCCTGTTCGCAAGAAATATTTCTATTTACTTTTCTTCCAAAATTCAAATTTAATTCTCCGTCTGTGTACCTAAAAACTAACATAATTTCATTCAATAAAAATCTCTACTCTTCTGTTCATCTGTTGTTCATTCGACTCAAGACCGGAGTTAACAGGATTAGACGCACCTCTTCCTTCTGCCTTGTATGAAATACCGGGATTGTGCATTTTCGATTTTAGATAGACTGAAATGGTTTGGGCACGCTTCATGGATAGTTCCTTATTATATGCTTCAGTTCCGGCTTGATCAGTGTATCCGATGATGTGAATGGTTTTGAATTTTACCTGATCCAACTGAGTGCAAAGATTGTCAAGTGCTTTCATTCCTGCCGCAGTAATGATAAAAGAATTGAAATCAAATAATACTGCATTTACATCTAAAGACATCTTGCGTAAAGTACCTGTTTTTTGTAAAGGTTCGCATGATATGGTATCCGGGAGTGCGCGTCCTCTCAGGATCAATCCATATTGACTTTCAAAAGCATTGTAATACCAGACTTTCACAGGGAAGTGACCCTGCTCCAACAACACTGTATCCCGTTTAGCAAACATTTTATGTGGACCATCATTATCGATTATTAGGCTGTCTCTAATCCACAACTTTGAACCATCGTCAGATTCCAGATAAAATTCGTAGCACCCTTTATCACTGATCTCAAGTTCCGACAAAAAGACAATTCCAAATCGTGTCCTCATCGTCACTCCCGGGAAGTACTTGCCATTGACAAACGTCTTGGGAATATTCAGGGAGTCAAGTGTTGTTTTCCCCATTTCATCGTAGTGGGCCACATGGCTCGAGTAACCTGCTGTTAAGTACTCCCCAGGTACATCATAAACAGTTCCAATGAATGGAGAGAAGTGTATGGAGGATTGAGCCTGAGAGATTGGTGTGATCCATGGCAGTAAAAAACAAAGGATTATCTGACCAGCTAATTTTATGAATGTATTGTATTTCATATTCAGTTGTTGCATAGAATCTCGGCATCAGGATAGTTTGTGCCAAAGAAGAAGGAATCCATAATTGAAGATAAAGTTACCCAATTTGAAACTTTATCTTTGTGTGATGGCCAGGTTTGTATAATATATAACTCCGAAAAAAATGAAAATCAAGATTCAGCTTCTGACAATTTTACTTCTTTCCTTTATTAGCATTGGTATTAAAGCACAGGAGATCGCATGCGATGCATTCTGCGTAACTGAAGTACGCATGGATACGACAGCACCTAACCTTATGTATGTGACGCTTTTCTTTACAGGTGACAACAATGAATTTATCAATTACCCCTGGATCTCGGAAGTCATCAATGAGCAGGGGGATACTGTAGGTCATGGCACATGGAACTTCTTTGGCCAGTTCGGGAATACAAGCACTGACTATCCGGTAAAAGTCGACTTTGATGCAATTCCGGATAATTTCAGGGCTGAGATGATCTTTCACTATGATACATCCGTTTGCCTGCTCACCTTTCCTTGTACAACAGGTATTGAGGACCCAATTAAAAATGAACATGTACGTGTTTATCCAAATCCATTTTCAACGGAGACAAACGTGTATTCAGAAAACCATTTTAATGATCTGACTATAAAAATATTCGATCTCCGTGGCCAAATGGTGAAGCAAGTGAAGCATCAGAATGGCACTAAGATATCCTTGCAACGAGATGATTTATTAGATGGAATTTATTTTATTCAACTCATTGAAGGAAAGAGAAATATTGGAATAAGGAAGGTGATTGTGGTGGAGTGAGACTTCTACGAGAGTCTATACCACGCTTTCGAATACCTTAGACTTGCTTTGCCAGCTAGCTATGATTTGACGCTGCATGTCTGATGGAAGCATTTACCAAACGGCCATCTTGAAAGTCCTGTTTAAATGGGAAGTTGTTATAC
>JBDUDG010000152.1:0-7365 GCA_040003045.1 Saprospiraceae bacterium
AATGACTATAATTGAAAAGTAAAACGAAAATGTCAACCTATTTCAGGCATTGTCAGTCAATCGTCAATCGTCAATCGTCAATCGTGAGGCTTGAGTGGAATTTACCTGCAGCCATGAGGCTACCTGTGAAGTAAATACATACGGTAAGAATTTTAATATCCATATAGGCACGGATTGATCTCCCTTCGACAAGCTCAGGGACCATCAATTAAGTTTAATGTCAAAGCCGAAATTACTTTTGATAATCCTTTGGCGGTCGTTGTGGTTCGACTTGCTTTTCGCAACCTATTGCTACAGCTCACCATCCGCGGAGCCGAAACGAAACACCAAAACCATGGCTAATCAAATGTGATCCCTTCAGGATCGAATTGATATTTACAAAATATTGCAATGGAAAAGGGTCCCCTTTGGTGATTTAGGGGGACAGATGCTCATCCTTATTCTTCAACTTCCAATTTATACCCCACACCCTTCAATGTCTTGATAAACCTTTCACCCACTTTTTCACGCAACTTCGAAATATGTACGTCAATCGTCCGACTTGCTATCGGAACTGTATAGCCCCAGACTTTTTGAAACATCTCTTCCCGCGTAAATACTTTCCCCGGTTTCGAAGCAAGTAACATGATCACTTCAAATTCTTTTTTAGCTAACGTGATCACCTCGCCTTCGATCGTGACGAGGTAACTTTGAGGATCAATTTTCAACGCTCCAAAATCAAGAATATTTCCGGGAGATTGCATGGAACGTGAAGATTCTTTTCTACGCATCAATGCTTTGATACGCGATAGCAACAACCTGGGCCGAATTGGTTTCTGGATATAATCATCCGCACCTGCTTCAAGTCCGGCTATTTCACTGAACTCCTCACTTCTTGCAGTTAAAAACGCAATGAGGGAATCTTTTAATTTTTCATTCTTGCGCAGCTCATAACAGGTCTGAACACCATCCATACCGGGCATCATAATATCCAGCAAAATAAGATCAGGAATTTCTTTATCCGCTAGTTTCAATGCATCCGTTCCATTCGTCGCCCTGATGGTTTCGAATCCGTTTCTGGAAAGATTATATTCCAGGAATTCAAGGATATCCGGCTCATCATCGACGATAAGAACCTTGATTTTGTTTTCCATAATATCCAAAATTAGAGAAGAAGGAGAAGAATAAGGCAGGGTTTGTGGATTATCCATGGACAAATATTAGAAAATTCTCTCAGGTCAAAGTTTTTAAATGGCCATGTATGGGAATTGAACCTATCGGTATTTACAGTCTTTTCGTCCATTGTTAACACAGCGTAAATTTAATTCATAGGTTTAAAATCAAGTTCTCGCATTCTGCCAGAAGGTTGTAAAGTCTTCGTAAAAAAACTTCGGGGAACAAAGAGCCGATTTAACAAAATCTTGAATAGGAAAATGCAATTGCCTGATACTGCCGGAAGTAATTTTGCACCAACAAAAAAGGATATACGCAAAATCACAATTTTCGACCTAAAGCACCTTAGAATTATTAGGCAGACAATTGTGAATGTCCTTTTCTGGCAGATTATTTTTTAATATCCAACTGAGCTAAATGAAAAATACGCAAAAAAATTTCTGTGCAACGATTAGAAGGCTATCACTTTTGATCGTTTTTGGTTTAATGTCTTGCTTTCTTTTTGCCCAAAAGAATGGCATTATTTCCGGAAAAATTATTGACAAAGTGAATGGTGAAACATTAATTGGTGCCACTATCCAATTAGATTCATCAACTATCGGAACAGTCACTGATATTGAAGGCAACTTTAAACTCTCCGTAGCACCGGGATCTTATTTGGTCAATATCCTTTATTTCGGATACGAAACAGGTAAGGTAAGTGTAGAGGTAAAGCCTAACGAAGTCGTTAATCTCGAATATGCCATGGGCGAAGCAAAGGCACTTGATCTCAAAGAAATCGTAGTGTTAGGTTCTGCCGAAAAATCCAGTGAAGTCGTCATGTACATCGCTCTGAAAAAGGCACCTTATATCGCCAATGGTATCACTGCATCTGAAATCAGGAAGACTCCGGACCGCACTGTTGGTGATATTCTTAAGCGAGTTACTGGTGCATCTATTCAGGAAGGAAAATTCGCCATTATCAGAGGTATGAATGACCGCTATAACGCCGGCTATCTTGATGGAGCATATCTGTCTTCTACAGAATCAGATCGAAAAGCGTTTGCATTTGATGTCGTTCCAGCCAATCTTATCGACAACCTATTAATCGTTAAAGCTGGTTCTCCTGATTTGACAGGTGACTTTGGTGGTGGTGTTATTCTCATTAATACCAAAGCCATTCCGGATAGATTATCTCAAAGCATCACATTGGGTGCGCAATATCACTCACTAACCACATTCAATAACTTTAAAGAATATAAAACATATTCCGGAGAGGATTTTAATTTTCTGAGCAACTCACGCAATATTCCTGATTTTCCGGAAGGTAGTCTAAAAGTAGCTACGACTTTTCCAACGAAAGTCGATAAAGAGAGACTGGCAGAGATTTCTAAAAATTTCAATAATGACTGGTCCAGCTCTTTTGTAAATGCAGTTCCTAATGCAAGATTTGCATATTCAATTGGTTTTCCAGTACAATTATCCGGAGCAGGAAAACTGGGAGTAATGTTTGCCGTTAATTATGCAGACACACGTCGGATCTCTGATAACACGATCAATACTTTTGACGGATCCGGTCAGGTTTCAGGCTTTCATGATGCATCCTATTTGCGCAACATCAACACTGGCGGGATATTCAATATCAATTATGTCGCCAGCCGCACACAAATCAATTTCAGGAATTTATTGAATGTTTCTTCTGACAATAATACCATTGAACGTACGGGTACAGGAAGTTATGCAGATGCTCTAACTGTGATCAATTCCGCAAACCTTCTTAATTATAATAAACTCTATAATGGCATTCTTTCTATAAAACAGGTGATTGGGGATAGTTTGTTCACTTTGAATGCATCAGGAAGCTATTCAAATGTACATCGAAAAATTCCTGACTATCGAATTGTTAGTTATACGATTACACCAGATTTTCCTAATTATCGTTTGGCTCTTGGAGATTTCTTTAATAGTAGCACCGGACGATTTGCTTCAGATCTGAACGAAAATTTATATAGTGGATCGATCGAACTGAGTAAGAGATTCAGATCAGAAGGTATTCGTACCGAAGTGAAAGCAGGATATTTCAGACAAGACAGAAAACGCGATTTCTCAGGACGTAGTTTTGTATATAACGGTAATCCTGGGGAAACGGTATTAGATCCTGCTTTAGATCTTGGTGCTAATAATATTGACGCCACAAAATTATTTCTCGTCGAAAAATCATCTGATGACATTGCATTTTATAATGGCACATCTGCTTTAAATGCATATTTCCTGATGGCGGATCAGAATATAGCCAATAAATTAAGAATTCTGTATGGTCTTCGGCTTGAAGATGTTGATATAAAGGTAGAAAATCACAAAATCAATTCTACTATAGCAAATATCAATAAATCCTCACTACTCCCTTCAGCGAATCTGACTTATTTTTTAACAGACAAAATAAATATCAGGGCCTGCTATTTCTCATCAGTGAATCGCCCTGAGTTTCGTGAATTAGCACCTTTTTCATTTTTTGTTTTTGATAAGAATGCAGAAATACGAGGTAATTCAGCTCTGAAAGTAGCTGATCTCAATAATTTTGATGTGAAGTTTGAAATTTATCCTGAAGGTGGTCAGTTGCTTTCAATAGGAGGTTTTTACAAACATCTTAAGAATCCAATTGAACTAGGTTTAGATGTTACACAACCATTTACCACGTTTACTTTTCAAAATGAAAAAGCAGCCACTATCTATGGCCTGGAGTTTGAAATGAAGAAGAGATTATCCTTCATTGCGAATACGGGTTTTTTCCATGATTTGTCTGTGTATACGAATGTGACCTTAATCAAATCTAAACTCGATTTCAAAGAAGGATCACAGGCTAAAACGGATCGGCCATTACAGGGTCAATCTCCTTTTATCATCAATGCAAGATTGCAGTATGATAATATTGATAATGGATGGTCTTGTAATGTTTCACTCAACAGGGTAGGCCGTCGCATTGGATTTGTAGGTGTTGATCCAAAATTCGGAGACACACGTCAGGATATTTATGAAGCACCCCGCACCGTACTTGATTTACAGGTAGGAAAGACATTCAACAATCTCAGTATCAAAGCTACTATCGGTGATTTATTTCATAATGACCTAATCTATTACCAGGATGCTGATCAGGATGGAAAATACTCCGGTGCTACCGGGCCAGACGCAGACAGACTAATGTATTTTTTCACAACCGGATATACCACTACACTTAGTTTGGGATATACTTTCTAAGAAAGATAGGCCCATAACCTGTATAGGGTTTGAATTCCGAAAGTGAAAAGTAAAAGCATGTATTTAAAAAGCACATATAAATAAAAAATCTATTAAAATGAAAAAATGCTTACTTATCGGAATTCTATTCCTTACAGTGGTGTTGCTGCAAACTATTTCTGCACAATCCAATTTCAAACTACAGACGACCAACTACGTTGGGGCATTATCTTCTGATCCTGCTTCCGATTGGACCACAGGTTGGACCAATTTCGATCCAAATAGTACCGTATACCCTGATCCAACCGATGTGGCCACTCTGAATGGCATGAGTGGATCATTACCGGTACCCGGAGAAAAAGAATTGACTTCGGGCAATACTCTGACGCTGGATGCATCTAAAACCTACCTCTTACAAGGATTTTTTGTTGTTAGAAGTGGTGCTACACTCGTGATACCTGCAGGGACGATTATTCGTGCAACTGCTGATTTAAGTGCTTCCCCCAAAAACTATGCATCTATCCTTGTAGAACGAGGAGGTAAAATTGAAATAAATGGTACAGCTGCCAAGCCAGTTGTATTCACTTCTTCAAAACCAGAAGGACAACGTCAGCGTGGAGACTGGGGCGGATTGGTTATCGCCGGAAAATCTAGACATAATCTTCTCAATGGCACAGACAATAATAATGTCCAGATGGAGGGATTCAATAATGTGAGCTTTGATGCAAACCTTGCGCATTTCGGTGGTACAGATATCGCTGACAATTCAGGAAGCATCACTTATGTGCGTCTTGAATTTGGAGGTGTTGCTTTTGAAATCAATAAAGAAATCAATGGCCTGACATTGGGAGCCGTGGGTTCCGGAACAGTGATAAATTATGTTCAGGTTTCATATTCAGGTGATGACTCTTATGAATGGTTCGGTGGTACTGTCAATTCAAGCCACCTTATTGCATGGAAAGGTACTGATGATGATTTCGATACAGATAACGGATATGGTGGGTTAAGCCAATTTGGTATCGGGGTAAGAGATTCTTCAATATATGATCTCTCATATAGCTTGCCATCTGGTGGATCTACTTCAGAAGGATTCGAAAGTGACAATGAAGCAACAGGTACTGCAAATGTGAAACCTTACACCAATGCCGTTTTTTCAAATTATACAATGGTGGGTCCAGTTCCGGAAGGATCAACTTATGCTAACATGAATTCAACTACTAAAGCAGCCTTCCGTCGTGGAGCTCGTATTCGAAGAAATTCAAGTTTGCGTATCGTCAACAGTATTTTCATGGGATATAGAAATTTCCTTATGATCGATGGGGACAGTACACTGCGCAACACTAATTTTCCTCCTGCACTGGACCTGGTGAATCCAAGTACTCCGGTTGATCTGAAAACAAAGCAAGTCTCTTTTGCAAATAATATAATTGTCAACACAGGAGCAGCGTTCAGTAATGCCGCAGATACTACTGCAAATGGATTGGTGGAAGTTTCAAGAGGTACTGGTTCTGCTGCAAAACTTCATGCCGTAAATGACTGGGTAAGACAACCAGGAAATCTGGCGAATAATATTGACCCTGTCAAATTTACCAGCAGATCATTACTGATCAATCCACTTTCCGCCTCCAGGTCTCCAAACTTCAGACCTGTAGTTAATTCCCCTGCACTCGAAGGATTTAATGTAAACAATCCTTCATTAGCAAATTTTAATTTAGAAACGACTTCTTATGTTGGTGCCTTATCTCCGGATCCGACTTTAGATTGGACAACTGGCTGGACCAATTTTGATCCGGTTAATACAGTATACCCTGATCCAACAGATATAAATACACTTAATGGTATGGATGCTTCGCTTCCTGTGCAAGGTGAAAAAGATATTATTGCTGGTAATACACTTACACTGGATCCTTCTCAGGTATACTTGTTACAAGGTTTTGTAGTCGTCAGGAGTGGAGCAAAACTTGTGATTCCTGCAGGGACTATTATTCGTGCATCAGCTGATTTGAGCGCAAGTCCCAAAAACTATGCTTCAATCCTTGTTGAGCGTGGTGGACAAATTGATGTGCAGGGAACGGATGCAAATCCCGTCATTATGACTTCAGCCAAGGATGAAACTGAACGTCAACGAGGTGATTGGGGTGGACTTTTGATCTCCGGAAGATCCACACACAATCTTCTGAATGGTACAGATAATAATAATGTTCAAATGGAAGGTTTCAACAATGTAACTTTTGATGCGAATCTCGCTCGTTTTGGAGGAACAGATGTTAATGACAATTCAGGTTCTATTAAATATTTGCGAATCGAATTTGGAGGAGTTGCCTTCGAAATCAACAAAGAAATTAATGGCTTGACTTTGGGCGCTGTTGGTGCCGGTACTACAATAGATCACGTTCAGGTTTCCCATTCAGGTGATGATTCGTACGAATGGTTTGGAGGAACAGTAAATTCTAAACACCTAATTGCATGGAAAGGTACGGATGATGATTTTGATACGGATAATGGCTACAGAGGATTAAGTCAATTCGGTATTGGTGTCAGGGATTCATCGCTTTATGATCTTACATACAGTCTTCCATCTGGTGGTTCTACTTCTGAAGGATTTGAAAGTGACAATGAAGCCACAGGTACAGCGAATGTTTCTCCGAAGACAAATTGTGTATTTTCCAATTTCACCATGGTAGGTCCTGTTCCTGTCGGATCAAAATATTCAGATATGAATTCTGTAACAAAAGCGGCTTTCCGTCGAGGTGCACGATTGAGAAGAAATTCAAGTGAGCGTATTGTCAATAGTATTTTCATGGGGTACAGGAATTTCCTGATGATCGATGGCGACAGCACTTTGCGTAATACAAATTTTCCTGAAGCCCTGGCTTTGGTCACTCCAAGTACTCCTGTCGATATCGCCAGCAAACAAGTTTCTTTTGCAAATAATATCATCGTCAATACTGCAAATGCATTTACCAGCACCACTGATACAACTGCCAACGGACTTGTAGA
>JBDUDG010000153.1:0-7335 GCA_040003045.1 Saprospiraceae bacterium
CATCCTAATACATTCTCTATTCGTAATCTCTACTGATAAGAGAGAGGGAAGGAGGTGAGTTATCCTTAAAATTATTTGCTCACGGGAGGAGTCAACATCAAAGATTTATCATTGACAAAATCATAGAGCGTCAATCCACGAATATCAAAAAAGGCCATCCAGAAATCACGAATGGATTGCAGGTAACCAATCCTCGCACTTTCCTGATCAGCTAATGCAAGGTTAAGATCCGTGATGGAAATTTTACCAATAAGATATCGCTGATAAGTGATGTCATATCTTTTTTTTGCTGCTTCAAAATATCGTTCTGCCACCTCAGCATTGCGACGTATCAATTCAAATTGGTGTGCACGCAGGGTCACCACATGTCTGAAATTTTCTCTTTCCTGTTCGACAAGTTTTTGTTCCAATTCCAGATTTGAAAGAGCTACTGCTTTTCTTGCTTTTGATTTTCCCCAATCAGCTATTGGAACCGAGAGACCAATGGTGAAGACTTCCTGATCAAGAAGGTCCGTATAAACTCTATTCAATTTTGATCCTGTCTGTGTGAGGCCAAATTGACCACCCACATTTGCCGTGACACCTGTCTCACCCTGTGCGCGCGCAACTTCCCTTTTAGCTTCTTCAAGCCGTCGGTCAAACCCAACTACTGTGCTTCGGTTTTGCATGGCATAATCAAGCGCCATTTTTTCATCCACATTTGCAGTTGGAATCTCATATGGAGGAATGAGATCAAACTGAATATCCCCCTGAAGATTTAGAAAATCACGAAGCTGTTCAGTATTTGTTTGCATATTGAGTTGAGCTTCTGCAAGCCTTGTTTCAGCCTGCATGGCATTGAGTTGAACCTGGAGCAAATCAGTTTCCGCTATTTTTCCAACTTCATATCTTCCATTTGAAAGTGTAAGCAGGGTATCCGCATTGGCTTTATCTCTCAGTGCTGCATCTGCATCGAGCTGACTGATGAGCAGATCAAAAAATAAGCTGGCTGCCTTGTTGGCTACGGCTTCCATTTGCTCTGAATATTCCTTTTCACTTTCCTTGTATTGAATCGGCTCTATTTTCTTGCGCCATTTCATTTCGTTGAATTGAAACAATGGTTGCTGGAATTGAAGGCTGATCGGATTAGATAGATAGGTAGTAGAAGCCGGAGTCTGGATGTTCGCATATTGATCGAGTCGACTTAGTCCACTACCAAAAGAAAGTCTGCCTCCTGTAGCAGCAATATCCTGCTGTAATGAAAGGTCCATCTGATTTTCCATAAAGGACCTTCTTACATATGCGAGTCCCCCATTTGGTAGCGTAATAGCCTGAATTGATCTATTGAATACAGGAAGTGTATTTGCATTAAGTACAATCTGAGGTCTAAAATCGGCCAGATATGACTTATAAGTCCAGTAGCTGTGCTTCCATCTTGTTGAAGCCAACAATGCATCCGGCGCATCACTTTGCGCCAGTGATACAACTTCATCCAGGGTGAGCTTGTATGCAGTCTGCGAAAAAACTTTTCCTGATAATAATAACGTCATGATTATCATCACTGAAATCATATTGAGGGAATATTTATTTAACATAAGCTGGTTATCAATGCATGTGTATTATCAACTCTATTCAGTTCGAAGTGCTTCGATTGGATCCAATAATGCAGCTTTTTTTGCAGGAAATATACCGAATACAAGACCGATGGATGCTGCTACTCCGAAGGATAAAATAATCGACCACCATGAAATGATGGTAGGGATTTTCGCAGTTGTGGCAATTGCTTTGGCAGCGACAACACCCAGGAATATTCCGAGGATACCCCCGATCACACTGACCAATACTGCTTCAAATAAAAACTGGATGACAATATCCTTGCTCGTAGCTCCGATCGCCCTTCGCAATCCGATTTCTTTGATCCTTTCATAAACCGAAGCCAGCATAATATTCATAATACCTATGCCTCCTACCAAAAGAGAAATCCCTGCAATCACTGCCAGCACCAGGTTGAATATGTCCTGCGTCTTTTGTTGTTGTTCCAGTAATAGCTCCGGGATCTCCATCGTGAAATCTACCTGCCCCGCATGTCTTCGTTTCATCATTCTTGCAATCACATCTGCTGTGGATTGAAGATATTTTGTGTCATTCACACGCACAACCAAACGATCGATTTGCTGAACTTCGACATGCTCGTTAGAATTTTCCCTGCCCTGCATTCCCAGATTTTCTTTATGAATTTGTGAACGGTCACCAAAACGTATAAGAGAAACATCGAGTGGAATAAAAATGTCTGAATTCAGATCTCGAAGGCCCAACGAAGAAAGACTTTCCTTAGTAGCGATACGTTTTTGCAATACACCGATTACAGTAAAAAAATTATTGCCGCATTTAAGGGATTCACCTATTGGATCCTTTCCATTGAACAACTTGGTTTCAACATTTTTTCCAATGACACATACCGGTTTTGTGTTGTCAAGATGTTCGAAAAAATGACCTTTAGATGTTGTGAGCTGGTTGAGTTCAAAAAATGTATTCGTGACTCCCACGCAACGCACGCTCAAAATTTTACCAAAATAAATGGCCTTCGTCAGTCTTATGATTTCCGGGCTCAGCAATTCCACCGATGGGATACTTTGAATGACTTCAAGATCGCCTTTTGACATACCCGGGGCCCAGGTGACCAGTTTTGTATTATTATTTCCGGCAGTGGTTGTTGTGGATTGTTCCTCATCACTGCCCTTTTTTGAATCGGGGGCTAGATGGGTGAACACAATATTGTTTGTACCGATAAGGCGCATCTGATCAAGGAGAAATTTTTTGGCCCCTGATCCAATCGCCAACATCGCGATCACGGCCGCTACCCCGAATACTACCCCCAATGCGGTGAGCATCCCTCGCAACTTGTTGATAAGCACACTTTCTATCGCAACCCTAAGGAGAAATAAATACCGTTCCATTCTACAACTTGTCGGATGTTTAGAAAATAATAATTGATCCGCCTTCATCACTATCACCTGACAGACTTTCTGCTTTCATGGCCTTAGCGATATCCTGCTGTATTTTCATGCGGGCCGTTTTTTCTTTTTCAAATTTTTCAAGTGCATTCTGCTTTTCAGTTGCGGTGAGATAGCTGAATTTCATTTTATCTGCTTTGTCGGGTGCATTAATGCTCAGTTCATCACCAGAATTTAGTCCTGCCCCAATACTAATACTGAGGTCATTGGATGGGCCAGGGACGACCTCTTGTTTCACAAATCCTGATTTATTTTTCAAAAAAACAAAACTGATGCTGTCGGTCTGCAGTGCTTCAAGAGGAATCTGTAAACAGCTTGGCAAGGAATCGACCATAATATCAAGACCTGTGGTCATGGCAGGTCTAAGAAGTGAATCAATCGAGTTGAGCTGCACGATCACTTCAAAAACTTTGGTATCGAAGTTACGCACCTGTTCGCCGATGTTTGCCTTTGTAATCACGACGCCATTGAATATTTTTCCTGGAAAGGCATCGAGGGAGATCTTTGCTTTCTGACCTGGCATGACCTGGCTGATATCTACTTCATTGATGTAGGCTTTAGTGATCATTTCGCTCAGATCGGGAAGCTCTGCGATGGTTGGGTCCCAGGAGGATACCTGTGAGCCTGGCCCACGTTTACCATTCCAGTCTCTTACATAGATGACCATGCCTGATTTAGGTGCAGTGACCGTCATCTTGGATTGAAGTTCCACTAAACGGCTGAGCTTAAAATCCTGCTGGCGGTAAGAGGCATTGATCTCTTCAATCTTGGCAACGGATTTTTCTTTAGTGAGCTTAAGCTTTGAGGCTAATTGGTCGAGTTCGCGCTGGGCTTTTTCGAGATCAAGCTCTGATTGTTGTATGATCGCCTGGGGTTCATACTTACTTAGCTCTAGTGAAAGTTTCTTTTCCTTCATAGAAAAGGTGACATTGACCAGCTCATCCCTGAGTCCCCGCATTTCTATAGCGGTATCAATTTTCGCCTGATCCAGCTGCGTTACAATTTTTTCTATTTCGGTCTGTGATTCCTTGATCTTGCCGTCCAGTTCTGTCCGGTCGAGAGATGCAATAAACTGACCAGCCTGAACGACAGTGCCTTCAGGGACCAGTGTAGAAATGGTAATTTGGTAAATATTGACAGTCCTCAGCCCTTCTGGACCTTTGATCTTTTCTGAACGTTTTGCCTGAAGTTCTCCGGGGGCATGGATAGAAATGGCTAATGGGGCTTCACTTGCTTTAACAAGTAAATCACCTGAAGGGATAGTGTCAACCGATTTACGGAAGAGAAAAAAACCTGCAATGGCAATTATGGGCAGTCCAATAATAAGAAGTTGGCGGGGAGCTTTCATTGTTTTGACTCTAGTGTTTAAAATAAAGCGTCAGACCGAACAAGGTAATAAAGGATTTTTCGGCAGAGGTCTCTTCTAAAAAATAGCTATACATTCCAACGTAGGTTATTGTATTGTGTTGTTCAAAAATTAAACATCACAAGGTTTAGAAAATAAAAATGGAACCCTAATACGTTCATATTTCATAAAATCCAGGTTCTGAAAAAATCCTTTCCATCAATTCAGAAAAAATGATTTTTATTTGAATGAAATTCATCACAGATTCGCTTTAAAACAGATGATGAATTGTAGATTTGTCTTAACAATCTGATTCCAATTATGCCAAGGATTATTAATTTTTCTGCAGGACCTTCAATACTGCCTAAAACGGTCTTTGAACAAGCCTCCCAAGCTGTGTTGAACCTAAACAATTCTGGATTATCCATACTTGAAATATCGCATCGTTCCTCTTATTTCGAACCTATCCTACATGAGGCGGGGCAACTTGTGCGGGATCTCCTGGGCCTAAATGATTCATTCGAAGTTCTGTTTCTGTCCGGAGGCGCGAGTACGCAGTTTTTCATGACTGTCATGAACCTGTTGCCTGAAGGTCATAAAGCAGCTTATGTCGATACAGGAGTCTGGTCAGTGAAAGCGATAAATGAGGCTAAAATGCTGGGTTCTATCGACGTGATTGCGAACTCGAAGGATAAGAATTACAGCTATATCCCTAAAGGATATCCCATAGCTGACGATTATGAATACCTGCACCTGACGAGCAATAACACCATATATGGTACTCAATATCAGTCTTATCCGGACACAGCATTACCTATTGTATGCGATATGTCCTCTGATATTTTTTCAAAGCCTATTGATGCGGATCGTTTTGGTCTCATATATGCGGGAGCTCAGAAAAATTTAGGCCCTGCGGGTGTCACACTGGTGATCGTCCGGAAAGATATGTTGAGTAAGGTTAATAAGGTCATGCCAACCATGCTTAAATATGAGACGCACATCCAAAATGAATCCATGTATAATACACCTCCGGTATTTCCCATCTATGTAAGTATGCTGACCCTTAGATGGCTGCGTGATCTTGGTGGATTGGGTGCGATGCAGAAAATCAATGAGAGGAAGGCAAAA
The DNA here is from genome assembly GCA_040003045.1 of Saprospiraceae bacterium. Taxonomy (GTDB): domain Bacteria; phylum Bacteroidota; class Bacteroidia; order Chitinophagales; family Saprospiraceae; genus Opimibacter. The sequence continues at coordinate 5,467 of JBDUDG010000153.1, forward strand.
ATGATCTACGATGTGATTGATACCATTCCTTTTTACATCGGTCATAGTGTACCTGAAGACAGGTCACGGATGAATGTGACCTTCAACCTGGAGGACAAAGCCCTGAGTAAAGAATTCCAGTTGCATTGTGAGGATGCAGGTTGTGATGGTTTGAAAGGACATAAATCTGTAGGTGGCTTCAGGGCCTCCATCTATAATGCAATGCCTGAAGAAGGTGTGAAGGTTTTGGCTGAGGTCATGAAGGAGTTTGCTCTGAAACATGCGTAGCCGACAAACCAGGACTTCGGTTAATTGGCAGGGGATTCATCTTCCCTTGCTGATCATTGAAGAAACGAGGATAGATACCCGCGTTTCAATTGGTAAAACATCGGCGTATCTGCGGATGCCTTATACTGCTCCAAAAGAATATAAACAGGAGAAGCTTATCTGGGCCAAAAAATGGCTCCTGGAGACCCTGACCGAAAAACCTGACCTGGCCAGTCGGTGGAAAAATAAAGAATACCGGACCGGGCAGATCATTAAAACCGCATTTAAAAATTATACCCTTCAGCTTTCTACAAGTCAGGCGAAATCTACCGGTACAGCTTACATTGAAGGTTCCAACCTTGTGCTTAGCCTACCTCAACTGGAAGAACAGGATTATTACACAAGGGATTTTATCACAGCCCTGATCTCAAGAAGTATCAGTTCGGATCTGATGCCTTCATTTTCTGAGCGGGTGCATGCTTACAACAAACTGATCTATAAAGAGAAGGTCAATAGTATCCGTCTCAAATATGTCCATAGCCGCTGGGGAAGTTGCGCTACAAATGGCAATCTAAATTTCTCCTCAAAAATCCTGCTTGCTCCACCGAATATCATGGATCACATCATCATCCATGAACTGGCTCATTTGAAAGAAATGAACCATGGCCCCCGCTTCTGGAAATGGGTGGAAAGAGGTGATCTGGAATACGAAAAGCATGAGGCCTGGCTTAGGAAGAATGGGGACAGACTCGATTTTTGATTTTGGATTTTGGATTTTGGATTTCCGAATGAAAATTGAAAATGCCGCCGCTGATGTTCGCGTGTCTCTGATCGCGAACACTGTAAATTCCTGACATTCGCACTGACGTTTACGTGTCTCAGACCGCGAACAGTGTAAGTCTTAAAGTCAGCATTTAAAACCTATGGTTATTCACGGTCAGAAGCACCTGAACGTCCAACTGTCTTTATGATTCCTTCTGGTCCTGCTCAAAACATTCAGTTATTCCCTGACGTTAGCATTAACCCTATTTTTGCAATGTTATGGATGAAGCAGATATTTCTTTTCGGACTGACCTGATAAAGGAAAAGCTTGCAGCCTATAAAGCCCAGGGAAAGAGCTTGTTTGTAAGTTCTTCTTTCCAGACCCATAGTCTTCCATTACTCCATATTATAAGCAGGTTTCAGCCGGATATACCGGTTTATTTTCTCAATACAGGTTTTCATTTTCCGGAGACCATTGCATTTCGATATGAGATCCAGGACCTGATGGGGCTTAATATCATTGATGCAGTATCGCCTGTCACAAAAGCAGGACAGAAGGATGGCCAGGGGAAATTCTTTTTTTACAATCAGCCTGATCACTGTTGCTATCTCAACAAAGTCCTTCCGATGGAACCTGTGGTTGAAAAACATGATATCTGGATCAATGGTGTGCGAAGAGATCAGACAAAATTCAGATCTCTGCTACAGGAAGAAGAGGATATGGGAAAAGGAAAACTTCGGTATCACCCTATGCTTGAATGGAATGCTAAAATGATCTGGGACTACCGGAAAGAATTTTCACTTCCCGAACATCCTCTGGAAGCACAGGGATATCTGAGCATTGGTTGTATACAACCAAGG
>JBDUDG010000154.1:0-7311 GCA_040003045.1 Saprospiraceae bacterium
CTCGCGACCCCGACCTTGGCAAGGTCGTGCTCTACCAACTGAGCTACTTCCGCAGTTTAAAAACCGGACCGCAAATATACATTTTTTATAATTTCAGGTTTCACTCATTGAATTTGTTAGGAAAATGACCTTCTTTGCCTTATGAAGCTTGTCCTGATTGACAATTATGACTCTTTTAGCTACATCCTGGCTCAATATTTAGAGGATCTGACGGATGTGAAGGTAAGTGTCATAAGAAATGATGAATATACCGAGTCAGATCTGCAGGCATATGATAAAATTGTGATTTCACCAGGTCCCGGACTCCCTTCAGAAAATGGGATTATAATCAGAACAATAAAACATTATAGCGGCATCAAACCAATCCTCGGGGTCTGTCTTGGTTTACAGGCGATTTACGAGGCTTTTGGAGGGCAATTGATCAATCTTAAACAGGTACATCATGGCGTCTCTTCAAAAGTATTTGTCGTGGATCAGGGTGATACAATTCTGACGGATATTGGAAATCACTTTTTCGCAGGTAGATATCACAGCTGGGTCTGTGATCCCAAGAATATACCGGATGAGCTTCTGGTGACTGCAGTTGATGAAGAAAATCAAATTATGGCCTGCCGACATCGTCATCACCCAACTTTTGGTGTACAGTTCCACCCCGAATCCATCCTCACTCCTGAAGGAAAAAAGATGATTAAAAATTTTCTGGAGATTTAACCTGAGAAATTCGCTTTTGATTTTTTATTTCGAGCAAAGACGCTAAGGGAAAAAAATTTCGCGCAGAGACACAGAGGCGCAGTGAATCCGTTATTCGTTCCCACAAAAAAGAGGGATCTCGCCGAGCTCGTTATTCGTTATTCGTTATTCGATATTCGATATTCGATATTCTTTCTCACCATCCAAGTATATAAGCAAAGATCAAAGGCGCCACAATCGTAGCATCTGACTCCACAATATATTTCGGAGTATTAATGTCAAGCTTACCCCATGTGATTTTTTCATTGGGTACCGCACCCGAATAGGATCCATAAGAAGTTGTTGAATCTGATATCTGGCAGAAATAACTCCAGAATGGAACATCATGCCATTCGAGATCCTGGTACATCATAGGCACTACACAAATCGGAAAATCGCCTGCAATACCTCCCCCAATCTGGAAAAAGCCAACGCCCTTTCCTTCTGAATTTTTCCTGTACCAGTCAGCAAGCCATACCATATATTCAATACCGCTTTTCATGGTGGAGGCTTTCAGCTCATTTTTGATGATGTATGATGAGAAAATATTTCCCATCGTGCTATCTTCCCAACCAGGTACCACAATTGGAATGTTTTTCTTCGCAGCAGCAAGCATCCAGCTGTTTTTTGGATCAATTTCGTAATGCTCCTCAAGCACTCCACTCAGCAACATCCTGTACATGTATTCATGCGGAAAATATCGCTCTCCTTTGTCTTCAGCGTCTTTCCAGATTTTGTATATATGCTTCTGAATTCGTCTGAAAGCTTCTTCTTCTGGTATACAGGTATCCGTTACACGGTTGTAATGGTTCTCAAGCAAGTCCCACTCGTCCTGAGGACTCAGATCTCTGTAGTTAGGCACTCTTTTGTAATGTGTATGGGCCACCAGGTTCATGATATCTTCTTCAAGGTTAGCACCTGTGCAACTAATGATACTCACCTTGTCCTGACGGATCATTTCTGAAAGACTCAGACCCAACTCAGCAGTGCTCATGGCGCCAGCCAGCGTGATCATCATTTTGCCACCTTCATCCATATGTGTTACATATCCTTTCGCAGCATCCACTAAAGCAGCAGCATTAAAGTGCCGGTAGTGATGGAGGATGAAATCAGAGATTGGCCTATTGCCCATATTTTAGATTTTTGAATTTAGACTTTGAATTTCTCTGGTGGCTAAAGCCAATATTTATTTATTTCCGATCCACGGCTTAAAAGCCGTGGCAAGTCAAATCTTGAAACTTCTCACATCCCACATCTCACATCCCACATCTCATATCCCACATCTCACTCTCTCACTCTCTCACTCTCTCACTCTCTCACTCTCTCACTCTCTCACTCTCTTACGTGTCATACCCCAGAATTTGCAGCATCTCATTAGGTCGCTGCTCCGGTCTCCAAAGCATGTCAATGAAATTACCTTTCTCATCACGGTCTACAAGTATATGTTGCGGAGAAGGAATGAGACAGTGCTTTATACCTCCATATCCACTGATCGCATCCTGGTAAGCTCCGGTATGAAAAAATCCGATATATAACGGTTCACCATCACCCGACTTAAACGTAGGAAGAAACACTTGCTGATTGAGATCATCAAAATTATAGTAATCAGAATGATCACAACTGATCCCGCCGATGTGAACTCTGCTAAACTCACTGTTCCACTTATTCACGGGCAACAGGATAAATCTTTCTGAAAGCCCCCAGGAATCAGGAATGGTATTCATTAAACTGTTGTCAATAAGATACCATAATTCAGAATCGTTTTGCTGTTTTTGCTCAAGAACCGTAAAAATGGTGGCGCCACTTTCACCTACTGTATACTTTCCAAACTCAGTGAAGATATCAGGCTCCTCTATGCCTTCTTCTTTACAAATTGCCTTGATATTGCGGATGATCTCGTCGACCATATATTTGTAATCATATTCAAATGAAAGGCTGTTCCGGATAGGAAAACCGCCTCCAATGTTCAATGCTGTGAGTGAAGGACAGATCTTCTTCAGCGCGGCAAATATTTTCAGTGCTTTTTTAAATTCTCCCCAATAATAGAGGGTGTCTTTTATTCCGGTGTCGACAAACAGATGGAGCATCTTCACGTGGACCCTTTTCTTACGTGCTATTTTGTCTTTGTAAAATTTGATCAACTCTGTAGGACGGATGCCAAGCCGGGACGTATAATATGCTGATTGCGGTTCCTGCTCAATAGCTACGCGAAGGCCAATCTGTACATTTCCTTTTATCCTTTCAAGCAACAGGTCCAATTCATTCGTATTATCCAGCACCGGAATGGAATTGGTGAAGCCCATTTCATAGAGCTGGGATATGCCATCTAGATATCTCTCTGTCTTGTAGCCATTGTGCACAAGGGTAATTTCGCGGTTGATATCGCCGCTTCTGTATAAACTAATGATCAGATCTATATCAAATGCTGAGGATGTCTCCAGATCGACATCATGTTCCAGGGCCTTTTTGATCACATGGCTGAAGTGGCAGCATTTGGTGCAATAGCAGTAGTGATATTTTCCCTGATAATGCTGGCTCTTCATTGACCGGTTAAACCAGTTCTTGGCTTTTTTGATTTGATCGCCGATCTTGGGAAGGTAGGTGAGTTTGAATGGGGTCCCGTATTTGTCGATGATATATTTCAGCGATATACCATGGAAACTGAGATCTCCATTGTGCAGATCAAAGCCATCCTGAGGGAAATAATATGTTTGCTCAATAAGGTCAAAATAACTGTTCTTCATTCTTTAGGTCCGATAGCCGGGGTTAGTATGACAGCCGGCCGGGTCAAAAATAAACAAATCGAAGTTTAAGCGGCAGAATTATTCAGCCGCTTAAAGCCAGTCTTTTCGCTTGAAATAGATGATCTGCGCGATACCCATTGCAATCATCAAAACCCACAGCAGGGGGTAGGCCCATGGCAAGTCATATTCAGGCTGGTCTTTGAAATTCATTCCATAAACACTTGTAATAAAAGTCAAAGGAATGAATATCGATGTGACTACGGTGAGGATCTTCATCACATTGGTCATTCTATAGGTTATCTCCGACATGAACAGATCATGAAGGGAAGACAGATGATCGTTTTGATTGTCATTTAGATCCAGGATTTGCATGATATTGTCCATCACATCTTTCAGATACCGTCTGGTCTTATCTGTCATGAGATGGCTGTCTGTTCTTTGAAGTGCATTGATAGCTTCTCTAGTAGGCAATATGATCCTGTGCATTTCAGAAATATCATGCCTTACTTTGTAAATTGACTTTTTTAATTCAGGAGTTGGATTTTTATGGATCTCCGCTTCCAGGGAATGTATCCACTCACTACAACTATCCAGAACAGGAAAATAATGGTCCCCAATAAAATCTATGATAGCATAGAGTAAGTAGTCTGATTTTCTGGATCGGATCCTTGATCCTGGTTGCTGCATCCTCACTTTTAACGCCTGGAAACTATCATCAGGATATTCCTGGAACGTAATCAATTTTCCATCTGTCAGGTAAATCGATATTTGCTCACTTATAAATTCAGATGTATTCTGTGTTGGAAGAAAATTCTTCAGGATCATAAATAACCCGTGATCCGTATATTCAAATTTCGGACGCTGCTCCTGATCCAATACATCTTCAAGTAAGAGTGGATCCATTCCAAAAGCTTTGCCTATTACTTCGATTTCTGCAGGACTTTGCAAGCCGCGCACATCAAGCCAATAGAAATAATTCGGGTTAGATTCAGGAATTGCATCCAGCGTAATCTCCTCAATAGTTTCAGTATTATACCGCACGAAATCTTTTATGATCACATTCGATTTCGGTATTCCGGTATAAATCAGCGACCCAGGAGGCAACCCGGTCTTCCGAATTTTTATAGAAGGCATGATTAAGAAAAGGTTTAAATGGTTAAATGGTACAACGGTTAAATAATTTACGATTTACGATTGACTGACGATTCACGTTTCACGTTTTCATTCTTATCTTTCATATTCTATCTAATTGAGCGCAGTCGAAATTATTTTAAGATTTTCTTTCCGGTCGTTGAGCGTCGAAACGAAACGGAGCATTCGTTATTCGTTATTCGTTATTCGTTATTCGTTATTCATTATTCGTTACTCATTATTCATTATTCACTTTTCACTCTTCACTTTATTATGGTTTATCCATTCACTCCAGCTTCCCGGGTAGAGTTTTGAATCTTTTCCTGTGGCAATTTTATACGCTAAGATATTGTGACAGGCCGTAATTCCTGAACCGCAATAAAAAACAGGAGAATCTTTAGACGCCAATTCAATTGCAGAAAATTTTTTCTTCAGTTCCTCCTTATTTTTCCACTCACCAGATTCAAAAGTATTATCCAGATATGGTACACATACAGCACCAGGGATATGCCCTGCGATCGGATCAATAGTTTCATGTTCGCCTGAATAACGGGTATACTCCCTGCTATCTACAAGAGGATTATGTAAGGAGCCGAGACTTTCCATATAAACTGTCATGTTTTCCTGTAGATCTGCTTTAAAATTTCCCTGAAGAGGTAGCGTCCACATATTGTCAACAGGCAAATCCTTTGATGTCCAGGCTTTAAATCCCCCATTCAAAACTGCTACATCCTTATGCCCTAGCCATCTCAGCAACCACCATGCTCTCGATGCATATGCACCATTCGACTGATCGTACACTACAACCTGGCTTTTGTTGTTCAGTCCCGAAGATATTAATGTTGCCTCCAAAATTTGAGGCTTGGGCAAAGGATGACGACCAGTAACACCTCTAATGACCGGTGAAGAAAGATCATGATTGATGTCCAGATAGATTGCCCCGGGAATGTGACTCTGCATATATTCCTTTCTTCCTTTTGCCGTATCCATCAGATAAAACCTGCAATCAAGGAGCACAATATCTTCACTCGAACGTAATGCTGACAACTCTTCTACAGAGATAAGGGTAGTATATTTTGTCCTCATAAGTATTACACTAGTATGTTCAGGGTTTGTAGGATTTGTTGTGTATGTTTTCCTGAATCTACCGGATGTATGACAGCTTCAATTTTGCCCTGAGCACTGATGACAAATGTAGTCCGATGTACGGCATCACTGATGCGACCCATAAAATCTTTTTTACCGTAGATATCGAAAAGCCTGGCCAGTTTATTCCCTTTATCAGATATGAGAAGATATGGCAAATTATATTTCGCAATAAATTTTTGATGCTTATTTATGCTGTCCTCACTCACCCCTATGATGGTAAATCCTTTGGAGGTCAACAGTTCAAAATGATCTCTGAGCTGGCAGGCTTCTTTAGTACATGTTTCAGAATCGTCATGATTGTAGAAGAAGAGGATATATCTTTTCCCTTTTACCAGGGCGGAAGATATTTCTTTGCTTTCATGGGTGATAGCTTTGAAAGAAGGCGCATTTTGACCGGGTTTCCACTTTGAGGTCCATGTCTGGCGCATAGGTTTGACGTATTAGATGCGCTACAATGTAAAGGAATTTTCAAATTTTGACACGTTGCCTCTGTCATCTGTTACCTGGATCATGAGATGATGTTTACCTGGTGGAATCCGGCCATCAAACTGATGACTTAGCATGCCCGTCTTTCCATCAAGACTCATTAATATCCATTCATTGTCTACATAGGCCGAGTAGGTAAGGGTCCGACCTTTATCCCTAATACGCAGATTGTCTGAAATCCTAAAATCCATTTGTGACCAGCCAGTCATATCAGGCTTGAAATGTACAGGCTTTATTTTTGGAGGAACGGTGTCCAACATGATGGCATATGTGCCCATCTCCCTGACATCAGAAGTAAGGTTATTTCCTATCCATGTACCTCCACAATTGACCACTGAGCCATTAGGATCACATCTTGCGATGAAAGCATTATTCAATAGAGAAGCCGGAACTAAATGTCCATCTATTGAGATCGTGAAATAAGTGTTAACCGGGATTTCAACTGGAGACAATTCAAAGTATGGACTGAAATTTCCTTTTTTATCACGTTCTACTTCATTTACAATTAGCTGCGTTTTTTCATAAAAACAATTCTCCGGCCAAACGACCTGGATGCCTTGTTTCGTAATGATAGTGACATCATTTGGAGCACCGACAGCATTATATGCAATCGGTTCGACAGCTTGGGGAGCTATAGATGCACTACGCACTACTGTAAAGTTGACAGTGGAAGCATTTCCATTGAAATCAGAAGCAGTGATTGAAAATCGTCTTGGAAATTCAGAATTGAGATCAAACCTTCCTTCTTCAGGACCTATGGAATAAATAGGAAGCTTATTTCCTTCAAGCGCAAAACATCTGTGAAAAAAGATATTCTCATTTATTTTCTCTTTATAATCAATATGGGCATTAATGGATCTGGCCAGCTCGAATGGAATTTCATCCAGTGAAAATGCAAAGCCCGGTTCATCTTCAGCACGGCACTGTATGCTATAAACGCCATTATGATTGTCCTCTCCATCCTCAGTATCATAAGTCCTAATCGCAAAAGCAACTTTATCGGAAGATAATTCAATTGGTTTTTCAATGAGGTAAATACTGTCATTCAGGAAAGTTGGTTGCATCAAATGTG
>JBDUDG010000155.1:0-7306 GCA_040003045.1 Saprospiraceae bacterium
CGGCATTAATGTTATTGGAAATAATAAGTTCGACGCTGATATTTGAATGATCCTGAAAATAGACGCAGATTTTATCTGCATTGCTTCCTGCACCGGAAGCTAATATGGCAAGTTTGATTTTTGACTGAGTGTTTATTTCATTTGAGATACTCACTTTCTTACACTCTCCTCTTTTTTTACTTACGTTCTTACGTTCTAAGATTCTTACGTCCTAGCCTCTGATTGCATTATACTTTCCGCTATTGGAAGGATCAAGTTTTCGCATGATATCATAAACGGCATTTTTCTGCACACGATCTCCGTTCTTCAGGATTTCGACGACTTCATCGCTTTTTGCGCTTACAAACATCAATACACCTATGCTGTTTGGATAAGCTGCATTTGTTTTATCAACCTCTTTCAGGGCATCTACCAGGGCGGATAGAGCGAGCCCCGGATTCTGATGCATCACATCAAGGCTCTTCCGATGGTAATTGTACCATGCTTCTTTGAATGATTTGAATCTTGTATTCAGGAAATTTTCCATGATCCAATATCTCGTGGTCTTCCTGCTCAGGGCTGTCCATCCTTTATCTACATCTGAAACTGAAGGAGGAATCTGGCTTATGATGGTTTGTGCTTTTTGAAATTCTGCATCTCCTGCTCCCAAGGCAAAACTTTCTGCATCGAGTGCAAGAATAAGATGAACATAAAATGAAAAAACGGCGGACAAATTATCCTTGAATATATCGGTTCCGTTTTCGATGGGCTGAAATTCCTGGTAAGTAAATATGACATCCCTGTCAACATGATTGATCAGTACCGTTTTATATTCAGATCCAAAAACAGGACGGATGGCTTTGATGGCGACATCGGCTTTGTATGAATTGTTTCCTAGTTCTGCGGTGATGTTTACCTGAAAATTGCATTCGATCTTTTCATACGTTTTATAATCGTCATCAGTCCATTTTTCCTGGTTGAGAAATTCTTTCAGGTCTCTTTCAAGGGTCTTGAATACAGCAGGATCTGCACTTTGTAATTTTGGAACGCTTACGCCGACGATGGCATTGAGTTCCTGGCCATATGCAGTTGAATACAGAGCGCTGCAGCCAATTATCAGAAACAAAAATATTTTAATCCTTCCCATTTGCATTTTTAATTTGATGTATAGCATCCACGATATCGCGTGCTACATCTTTCTTGGATTTTAACTCAAAGCTCAGCCGTTTATTGTCCGGAAAGAGAAATGTGACCTTATTCGTATCGTGCCCAAATGCGGCACCCTGCTCTTTCGGATTGTTCAGCACAATCATGTCCATATTTTTTTTATGCATCTTTTCGAAGGCGTTAGCTTCACCATCTATTGTCTCCAGCGCAAAACCTATCAGGATCTGGTGATGAGTTTTCTTTGCGCCAAGAGTAGCAGCTATATCAGGAGTGCGGACGAACTCAATCGTCATGTTGTCAGATTCCTTTTTAATTTTCTCTGTTGCGACTTTTGCGGGTTTGTAATCAGCTACTGCTGCTGCGAGTACCGTAATATCAGATTCATCGAAAGAAGATTCACAAGCTGCGAGCATATCATCCGCAGAAGTGATTCTCTTCACAATAATCTTATCATCCTCCGGTAGCACACTATCAGGACCAAGTACAAGAGTGACATCTGATCCTCGTTTTGCAAATTCCTCTGCAATGGCAACTCCCATTTTTCCGGTGCTGTGATTTCCTACATATCGGACGGGATCTAAAGCTTCATATGTGGGCCCTGCATTGATGAGAACCTTCAGACCTGTCATGTCCTGTTTGAGTTGAAAAAATTCGGACAATCTTTCAACTATCTCATCCGGTTCAGCCATACGTCCGGGACCAACCAGGCCACTTGCTAATTCGCCAGTACCTACATTAATGATATAATTCCCGAATGAAAGAAGATGTAATATATTCTCAACTGTACCTGGATGCTTCCACATATCAAGGTCCATCGCTGGTGCAAAAAATATCGGGCATCGGGCTGAAAGATAAGTTGCGGTCAGCATATCTGAACTCAGGCCATGTGCACATCTGGCTATCGTATTTGCCGTTGCCGGTGCTATGACCATGGCATCAGCCCATAATCCCCATTCTACATGATTAGTCCATGAATTACTCTCATGGATATTTATTGCAACAGGATGTTTACTGAGTGTAGAAAATGTAAGCGGGGAAACAAAATCCTTTGCAGATTCCGTCATCATGACACGAATCTCGCAACCTTCTTCGGTGAGTAACCGCACAAGGAATGCTGCTTTATAAGCTGCTATGCTTCCACAAACACCAAGGATGATTTTTTTACCTCTTAATGATGACATGCATTGTGGAAAGTTAGGATGTACTGTTATTCGGCGTCCTCTGGAAAATGTTCCTCCCTGACTACAGGCTCGGGATAGCGCCACTCAAGGTCACCTGCGATGAATTCTTCCGTAGCAAGAATTGTAGGGTTGGCCATTTTTTCATAAGCACGGGAGATTTCTATCTGCTCTTTGTTCTCGTGTATTTCTTCGATCGTTTCAGTAACCACCACAAATTCTTCGAGTTTGTCGTGAAGCTCTTTTTTCAGGTCTGATGAAAGTTGACGTGCACGTCTTGTGATGATGGCTATCGACTCATAGATATTGGTAGTACGAGAGGATAAATCCTTGATGTCTCTTGCTTTGACGTTTGGATCAATATTCGTGGACAGATTTTTTATATTGCTCATTTAGACAGATTTTTTGAATTTGATTGTATTTGTTTGTTAATCTCTTTTGCTTCTTTAGCATGGGGTCCTTTCGGATAACGATTGATATAAGTTGTAAACATGGTTTTTGCATCTTCATATCGTTCTGCCCGCTTTGCATACACACTCTTCAATGCGTATTCATAAGATGCTTTTAGAATCAGGAAGCGCACATTCTCAGCACGTGATGATTCCGGAAATTCTGTCAGCATATTTTTAAAAGATGTGACAGCAGCCTGGTATTGACTCAAATCATAATAGAGCTGACCCTGTGCATATGCCTTTTCTTCAAGCTTTGCCCGCAATTCATCGATCAGTTTGTTGCATTCAGGCACCCTTTCACTTTCCGGGTATTTGTTTGCAAAATCCTGGAAGGCGTTAATAGCTTTTATCGAAGGCGCCTGATCAAGTCTAAATGAAGGTGATTGTTTGTAATACGAATAAGCGATCATGTAATCTGCTTCTTCCGTAAAAGGACTGTATCCAAATGTGGTAGTGAAATTTGTAAAATATGTAGCCGCTAATTCAAAGTTGGCAAGGTGAAAATGAGTGTAGGCATATTTAAAAAAAAGCTCTTCTCCTTCTTTGGTCCCACGATACTGATTTAGAATTAATTCCATCAGGGTTTGAGCCCTCAGGTAATCACCATTATCGTAGTATTTGATAGCGGTTTTGAGGATTTTGGCTGAATCGTTGCCCGTACGAACCTGCTCAAATTCACTTTTGCAGGCAATTAATGTACTGATAATCAATAAACTATATATAAAAAACCGCATCGACGCTTTTTAAAATGGTTTGCAAAGATAGGACTTATTATATTATCTCTGGCAAAGGTTCAATCCTGTCAATCAGGCTATTAGCTCAATGATCAGGTGCCGGGATGATACCGTTCCAGAACGTCAGCTATGCCCCTGTCATTGCTTAACCTGGGAACCTTATTCTGACCTCCAAGTTTTCCAATAGAATTCATATACGAACTGAAAGATCCAGGTTTCAAAGATCTTAAGATGAGAGGCTGGAGGATATGGCCATTGATGAGATCTTCGTAATACAAATTCTGCCTTGTCATCGCCTCATTCAGATCTTTTGCAAATGCATTGATATCAGCAGGTTGCTCTCCAAATTCAATCCACCATTCATGAAATGGTTTTTGTCCATCCGGTGGATTAACCTGTGGAGCAACGGTAAATTCATTTATAAGACATGGATTTTTTGATACAGCATCATGTAAGGCTTCTTCTACTTCTTTTGCAATTACATGTTCTCCAAAGGCAGAAATAAAATGTTTCAATCGCCCTGTCACTTTTATACGATAAGGATCAGTTGAAACAAACTCAATTGTATCGCCGATGTTGTATGCCCAAAGACCGGCATTTGTTGAAATAAGCAAAGCATAATTGACACCTGTCTCGACTTCAGAAAGTGTGAGTCTGACCGGATTTTTAGAGTTCATTTCACTCACCGGGACAAATTCAAAAAAAATTCCTGCATGACATTGGAGTAGCAACCCCTCAGCAGATGTATCCTGATCCTGGAAGGCAATAAATCCTTCTGATGCAGGATAAGTTTCAAGGCTATGAATGGGCCCTCCCGTCAATCTCTCTAATTGTGCCCGATATGGTTCGAAATTGACACCACCATATACGAACAACTGAAAATTTGGAAACACTTCCTTAATGTTTTTCTTGCCAGACAATGCAAGGATTCTTTCATAATACATTTGCACCCACGGAGGAATGCCACTGATGATGCGTAGATCCTGGTTCAGTGTTTCTGCCGCTATTCTATCCACTTTTGTTTCCCAATCTTCAATGCAATTAGTTTCATATGTTGGAAGCTGATTGCCTTTGAGCCAGGAAGGGAACCAATGGTTGACAATCCCGGATAATCTCCCTGTTGGAATTCCTCCCATTTCTTCCAGTTCAGGTGAACCTGAAAGGAATAATAATTTGCCCTCAAAAAGATTTTTGATTCTTAACCTGGAGGTAATATTAAAAAGGGCATGACGTGCATTTCCGAGATGATTCGGAATGCTTTCGCGCGTAATTGGAATGTATTTTATTCCGCTTGTTGTACCTGAAGTTTTTGCAAAATATAAAGGTTTGCCGGGCCACAACACATTTACATTTCCGTCAATAATCTTTTGGATGTAAGGACGAATCTCCTCATAATCCCGAACAGGAACCTGCGATGAAAAAGATTTGAAATCTTTTATCGAATTAAATCCATGCTCATTCCCGAATTGAGTTGATGCACCCTGTTTAATTAAATCATTAAAAGTTTCAAGTTGATGTTGGGGAGCACGTTTAGCATCACGTTCAATTTTTCGCCTTGTTTGTTTGGCGAATGCTCCGATGATGCTGTTCTTGAATCCCATATGGGAAATTAATCGAGCCTTAAGTCTTCCACATGCACTCCTGGAAATGCTTCTTTCTGAAACGTGAAAAGTTTTGCAGCATCCCAGGCAGCTGGATTTGTCACATTTGTGATGGACATTTCCTGCTTTGTACCATCATTAGACAATGCATAGATATAACTAAGTACTCCATTTTTTATTCCAATGGTAAATTTTGCATAGCTATCAAATCTGCCTTTTAGAGGTTTCGCTTCTACGATGGCTGTTCCATCAGGTTTGTTCAAGGTGAGGACAAACACAAGATCCTTAGAATTGTATAGTTGTAAAAAATCCTGAGGGCTGATCCAGTCCTGGCCATTTGATTCATTATAAATGTTGACCTCATTTGGTCCTTTGAGATATACCCATCTCAATGTTCCATTCGACATGATCATGTAATCTTTTAACTCAAGCCTGTAATTTTTGGCAGCCTGGTATAAAATGCCCTCTTCAATTTCTACTGCTTTACCTGGCGTGGTAATTTTCAGACTGAAATTTAGCTTGACATTTTTGGAATTGAATCCATCACTTGCACTTGTCAGTACCTTTACGGCTTCAGAATCTGAATCTTTTGCAGACAAATATTGAGCCTTTCCCGTTGCAGATAGGGTAAGTTCAAATAGAAAAACTAAAAGCAATGATTTCATATTAAATGTTCGGATGTACGACCTTAACAACGTAAAAGTAGACCAAAAGTATCAGGGTAGGGTAGTTAAGATATCCCTAATTCTTATGGCGGATCTTTTGAATAAGTCCATCAAGATCGTGCTCTGTGTATAATAATACATCACGAGGCTTACTTCCTTCCGCAGGACCAACGATCCCAACAGATTCTAATTGATCCATAATTCGACCTGCACGGTTGTATCCCAGCTTCAGGCGACGCTGTATCATTGAAGTACTTCCATGTTGGTTTTGAATGACCAGGCGTGCTGCATCTTCAAACATATCATCAAGATCCGAATAGGTCATGCCGTCAGAGCCCTTTATCTCTTCATCATCTCCTTTGAATTCAGGCAGGTAGTAAGGTTCCGGATATCCTTTCTGATCAGAGATGTGCTGGATTACAGATTCCACTTCAGGTGTATCGACGAATGCGCATTGTAAGCGAATCATGTTACTGCCTATGGAAAGTAACATATCACCCTGACCAATCAATTGCTCTGCACCACCCATATCAAGAATAGTTCTGCTGTCAACTTTTGAAGCAACCTTGTAAGCTAATCGTGCAGGGAAATTCGCTTTGATGACACCTGTGATGATGTTGACTGATGGTCGTTGTGTTGCAATAATGAGGTGAATACCTACCGCACGAGCTAATTGTGCTAAACGTGCTATCGGCATTTCAACTTCCTTTCCTGCGGTCATGATCAGATCAGCAAATTCATCAATCACCAGCACGATGAAGGGCATGAATCGATGTCCCTTCAGCGGATTCAATTGACGATTGACAAATTTCTCATTGTATTCTTTCAGATTACGGGAATGTGCTTTTTTCAGAAGATCATATCTGTCATCCATTTCTATGCAAAGAGAATTGAGGGTATAGATTACTTTTTTAGTTTCCGTTACTATCGGTTCTTTCTGGTCTGGTAAAAATGCCAGGAAATGATGCGCAAGCTTAGCATATGGAAACAGTTCCACTTTTTTTGGATCGATTAATACCAGCTTTAGTTGTGAAGGATGCTTCCGGTAAAGTAGCGACATCAATACAGCATTAATACCTACGGATTTTCCCTGCCCGGTCGCACCTGCGATAAGAAGGTGTGGCATCTTCGCCAGATCCGCTACAAAAACTTCGTTTGAAATAGTCTTACCCAGTGCAATCGGAAGATCCATTTTTCCTGAAATAAATTTTTCTGAAGCGAGCACCTCTTTTAGGGAAACAATTTGCTTCCTTTTATTCGGCACCTCAATACCTATAGTCCCCTTCCCTGGAATAGGTGCTATAATTCGAATACCTAATGCAGAAAGACTCAAAGCAATATCATCTTCCAGATTTTTGATCTTTGAGATACGGATACCCGGCTTAGGTATGATCTCGTACAATGTAACAGTAGGACCAATAGTAGCTCTGATCTTGGTAATCTCGATCTTGTAATTCAGGAGAGTCTCAATGATTTGATCTTTGTTGGCCTCAACCTCCGCGCGATCAATTTGTATTTTCTCATCAGGAT
>JBDUDG010000010.1:0-24165 GCA_040003045.1 Saprospiraceae bacterium
CGGTAATAATTTTTTCATGATATATTGTTTTTATGATTTCTACCAAAATGATTGTACGTATTTCGGTTCAAATTTATTTACATCGCCACGAAACCGGAAAACATTTTCCCGTGAAAAGAGACCGGAAAACCATTAATTTAATTAACCAAATGTACCAAATTTTGATTCCCCACACGCTGTAAGTGAAAGAATTCTCTCATGATTTGATATTTTCCTTAGCCCTCCTTTCAAAATCTACTAATGAAAATAAATCAACTTCCGCCGACCCGCTCTTACCCTCTGCCGAATATTCAAATGGTTGATCTATATCCCTTATCAGCCTAATCATGTAAACAAAAATATGTGTTATAAAAAAAACCAACACACCAGCTATAAAATGATTTTCAAATGTCGTGATCAATAACAGTATGATCAGGACAATCGTTACGAATTCAAGTAATGCATATCCTGTGGCCAAAAAATTAGTGCGCCTGATGACTATGGCCCTTGAAAATAATTTTCTCAATACTCCTATTTCCGCTGTGCATCTTGCAGCCGTAGATCCAATCTTTGTATTTTGTACAAGTAGCGCAATATTGGCGAGACCTTTAATCTTTCCAAAAACTATTTTCTCATTTTCTTCACTGAAAAACCACCGGATTATCGAAACGGTTACTTCATTGATTTGCTTTCGCTGATCATTCAAATCGAAATTGGAATTAAAGTCATGAGCAAGGATGATCAAGTCTTCAATAGTTTCCAAACTACAGGCGATTTCCGCGGGCAATTTTTCGCTCTCTTTATAATCCGCCAGTGTACCGGCAAGCATAAATCCTATCAGAAATATCCCTCCTGTGAAAATAAGGCCGATATCCGAAAATCTTACAAGTCCATCAAATTCAAACCCAAAGATCAGCACCATTTTCACTCCTAACACCAGGAAACTGATAGGTAGTGTAGTCAACATCAATTTCCACTTGATCTGATTGAATCGCATTCTATTTCGGTTTATTCTTAAACAAGTCTTTTCTTCGCCCGCAGATCATAATTCATCAGTGGATACAAATCAATATCTGCTTCTTTTGCACTCCCTGTGGGGGAGTATTCAAAAGGATCATCTTCATCCCTGATCAGTCGGATCATATATATAAAGATCTGTGTAATGAAGGAGATAATAATGATCGCAGTAACCTCATTTTCAAATTTAGATACAAGCAATAAGACAATAATAACCAGCGTCAGCACCTCAAGCAGCGCATAACCAGGTGCAAGAAAGGTTGTTTTTTCAATAACATTTGCCCTGGTGAATAATTTCCGGAGATTGTGCTGTTCACTCTCAATTCTCGAAGTGACCGGGCCCACACCTGCTTTTTCCATCTTCAGCGCAAGGTCAGAAATATTCGTGATCTTTTGAAATATGTCATCTTCTGTGATTTTATGCTCAAACCATTTTATAAACGATTCCGTTAGATCATTCAATTTCTGAAGGGCCTCCATTAGATCAAAATCCCCTTTCAAACCATGCCCGACCCTTATCGCATCTTCCATAGTTTCCAGGATACAGGCCATTTCTCCAGGCACTTTCTCACTTTCCTTGTAATCAGCAATGGTGCCCGCCAACATAAACCCTACCAGGAAAATCCCACCACTCACGACGATCCCAATCTCAGAAAATTTTACCAGTCCATCATAATGAAGCCCATACATAATCCCAAGTTTGACCGCAACAATGATCGCCGTTATCGGCATTGTGGTCATCATCAATTTCCACTTGATCAGATTGATCCGCATTCGAATTTAGGTTTTAAGATTCACGATCCATATGTACGGCGGTTGCAAAACGCTACGACATGTGTAAGGTTAACTCACACCTGACGTCTCACGTTTCACGATTTTGCTTATTTTTTCAAATCACTTATCCTTACTTCATGGCTCATGAGCTCACCAAAAACTTTCCATCTGTTCTCAGGAGTCGGATCATTTTTAATCCTTGATTCCACATAGCCTCTGACGAGATCCTGACCGTAGTTGTAATTGATGACATAGCTTCGGTTGACCTTGATGAAATTGATCGATTTCGCAGCTGTTTCATCATTGAAGAGTGCATATTCTTTCAGCCATCGCAGCGCTTCTTCCTCTGTCATTGTTTTATTAATAATTCCCCGGGCCGCTTCATTCCTGGCATAATTTAACTGCCCTTTAATTTCTATGGCTTTTATATAAACCGTAATGCCCGCGGTATCGAGACCTGCAATAGGAAGCAATATATCTCTGGCAAATTTTATTTTATCGTCTCCTGGAAATACGACATCAATTCCATAGTTGGCTGTTCCTTCCGCGATTAGTGATTGTGGGCTAAATAATGGATACATTGATATTTCCGTCAGGCCTTTATCGCGATACAGATTTTTTTCCAGCAACATATTATATACATGGTGACCAGGATAGCTTTCATGACTTCCCACATCTATAGCGCGATCAATAAAAATATTGAGATCAGTATTGATCTGTATCAGGCTTGTATAATTTCCTTTGTACCAATTGTAACCATTCCACGGTTTATTGTTGACATATTCAAGCGAAAAAGATTCATTCGAAGGCAATTGATAATGTTCCTTTGTGCGTCTTCTGCTTTCTGCAATGGCGGTTTTGAAAACGGTATCCAGTTTTGTTTTTGGAATAATAAATTTATTGGCCAGCGTCTGAAACCGGTCAGGGATACTTCCCTTACCCGGAAGGATCTTATCAAGCTGACTGACCAGGGTCTTGTAATGATTTTCATCATACACCGGAGCTGCTACGCCAAACAAATCTTTTGATTCTTCGTCAAATGTTCCATATTCGCCCGAATAAATCCTAATACGTCTGCCAAAGGCGACAAGCTGATCAGCAATCCATCCGGCCCTGTTTTTTACTGAGTCTGGATTATTGCCTTCAGAAAATTTTAGAATGGATGCCAGAAGCACATTTGTAACCTTTAGTAAACTGTCTTTTGGAAAAACCGCGCTTACCTTAATGGCAGGCTTCAGCGAATCAGGCCCATAGTAAGCATCTACAAAGGATTGATCATATTGACCGATAGTAAGGGCGAGTCTGACATATTCCCGTACAAGTTGATTAATATCCTCTTCTTTATTTGGCCCGGCATTTTGCGGCTTGCAGGCGATCAAAAACAATAAGAGGAGAGTTGCAGAAAAAAGGAGCTTCATGTCAGGTTGATTTTATGCCAAAATAATGAATATCTGGCTGCCCCGAACCCCTGCGTTTCTCACCTCTCAATCTATACACTGAAAACTCCGCAGCGAATGTTAATCAATTGAATATATTTTCCTTTACTCGAAGAGTTTTCTGATGTCGAAGAGGCGATTAACTTGAAAATTGAAGTTGATTTCATCTTAGGCAGGTTGCAAAATAGAAATTTACAATTGCCACACAAATTATCCCAGGGGGATACCAGAAAGCTCTGTATTTAGACAGATAACATCTTCGTCAGCTGAAGGGCATTCAGGATCCCCGCTGTACTTGCGGTATTATTAAAATAAATATAAGCCTCATCCAATTCAGGGTTTTGAAGAATACCGTTTTTAATGAAATCCAAAAACTCCTCTCCATAATTCGAATGGAAGAGAACCGGATTCCCGTGGAGTCGTACATAGGCAAACCGTGAAAAATCAAGATAAAGATCCGGCATAAGCGGATGATCCGGTCTGCAGAAAATAATATTGTGCATCTCGAGAATTTCAAGGATCTTTTCATCCCACCAACTGGAATGCCTGAATTCAACCACATTTCTGAACCCCGGTCTAAGCTGACTTATCAGGAGATGCAGTCTTTCATGTGTAGATTGAAACATTGGCGGGAACTGAAACAAAAGGCACCCTAATTTTTCCTGAAGCCCTTCCGTACAAGCACCATAAAAATCATCGAGTAACATTTCACAGTCGTTAAGTTTTTTGAAATGTGTGATCAATCTTGGGGCTTTGACGGAAAAACTGAACTTCTCAGGACTTTCATGATACCATTTATTCAGTGACTTGGCTGAGGGGAATTTATAAAATGTGGTGTTTAATTCAATCGTGTTGAGATGTTGGCAATAATAGCTAAACCAGTCTTTCTGTTTGATATGATCTGGATAAAATATTTCTTTCCAGTGCCGGTTATAAAAGCCCGAACATCCGATCCATAGCTTGCTCATGATCAGTCGTACAATGGCTGACAGTGAGGGCAAAAAAAACTTCTCCTTTCAAATTTCCCTGTGATTTTTCTTATGATCGGGCCTTTACAACGGACGCAAATTTTCTTTGTATGTGCAAGCCAGTGTTTCTTCAATACATATTGCTTTTTCCATCCCAAAAAATCAAAGCTATATTGACGGGCTTCCCTGATCATATTATTCAGTTTGTATTCCGACAATTTTTGATTAATGCTTTCAGGATGTACGCGGATCCGGTACAATACTTCGTTTTTAATAATATTGCCGACACCTGCAAAAATATCCTGATGAAGTAAAGTGTCACAGACCATCATATCAGGATTTTCCCTGATTTTCTTTTTTGCCTTCTTCTTATCCCAGTCAACATTCATCACATCCCCACTCCAATCATAGTACTGATTGACATCCCCTTCAAGGATTTTTATTGAGCATGAATAAAAGAAAATATCGCCATTAGAAAATCTCAAATGCAAACGCGGAACTCTGTCCTTTGGTGTATCTACCGCATAGGAACCAAAAAGCAGAAAATGAATCCGAACGGAGAAGCCACTGTAGCAAATCAAAAAATGCTTTCCCCAGCTTTTGAATTCAATGACCTTTTTATTCAGAAAGCGACTGATATCAATCGTCTTTGTATTGCCTTCTGTAGCAAGAACCTTTTTACCTGCAAAGTGTTGCACGTCCTCTCGTAGGATCAATATGGATGGGCCCTCCGGCATATATTGAATAACCGGAGAAAATTGAAATTGTTGAATATTTTACCATGATGGTTGAAATTTGTTCTTCGCGTTTGACACTAAACCCCAGCGGTTCGCACCTCTCAATCTATGCACTGAAAACGCCGGGGCGTAGATCATTCTCCTCGGCGTATTCGCAGGAAAGGATGTGTGCAGCTAAACGCAGGGATTCGGGGGCAACTGGGATAAATACAACGAGAATAAATTCTTAAACATATCACACAGCACACTCCTCCCCATCACACACTGCACTTTCTCTTTCTGTTTCCAGGGTGCTGTGATGAATATTGAGATGGAAAAATTCATGCTTCAGGTGAGCCTTGATTTTTTGTTCCTCTTCTTTGGTTACCTGCTCTTCCAAA
This sequence comes from Saprospiraceae bacterium, assembly GCA_040003045.1. Classification (GTDB taxonomy): domain Bacteria; phylum Bacteroidota; class Bacteroidia; order Chitinophagales; family Saprospiraceae; genus Opimibacter. Next base: position 5,292 of record JBDUDG010000010.1, read on the forward strand.
ACAAGATGTGCAGTCAATGCATTCTCGGTCGTGCTCATGGCCCAGACGTGAATATGATGGATCTCTTTTACACCGGCCAACTTCAGTCCAAGTGCTCTTATCATATCCAGGCTTATGTTTTCCGGCACTCCATCTAGTGACAATCGAAGACTTCCTTTTAATAATTTCCAGGTGCTGTAAAGAATGAAAATAGCAACGATGATGCTTAAGGCGCTGTCCATCCAGTACCATTCTGTATAAAAAATAATTATACCCCCGATGACAATTCCAAGCGAAATGACCGCATCGCTCATAAGGTGCAGATAAGCACTTTTGATATTGAGATCTTTGTCCTTTTTGTTGTGAAACATGAGGGCAGTCACCGAATTGATCACAATTCCGATTCCGGCAACAATGGCGACCGTGATGCCGGGTATAGGTTCAGGATGGAAGAAGCGCTGAACTGCTTCGTAAATAATCGCTCCTACGGATAATAAAAGCACCATAGCATTAAATAACGCCACTAATATGGAGGTCTTGCGATAGCCATATGTGTATTGTGCATTTGATTTCACTTTCAATAGCCGAAATGCAAGAAGGGATAACGCCAACGAACCTACATCAGCAAGATTGTGCCCTGCATCCGAAAGAAGGGATAAGGAATGAGAATACAAACCGGTAACTACCTCGATCAGCACAAAAAGAAAATTGAGCACAATACCTGCTATGAAGGCGTTGTTCACATTGTTCAGCACTAGTGCATGATGATGATGACTATGGTCGCCTGACATTATGTTCCAAATGTAGTTGTTCTGAGGTAAGCATTAAAGTTAAAAGGTTAAGACACGATAAATAATGGACAGGAGGTATAGACGCAATCAATCGCGTTTATACCTCCTGTCATTATAAAATTATAAAATTCTTTTTTCCTATTTCCGCATGATCACCACCACCTTTGTGAATTTCTCTGTGTCCGTTCTGACTTCCATCAGGTAACTGCCCTCAGGGATATTCGATACATCGATCTTCTGCGAATTACGGCCCTTCAGTGCCTCGATCTTATCGCTCTGCAGTTCCTGGCCGAGGAAATTGACCAACCTAAATCTGACTTTCTGATTTGTGTGTGAATCAAAGCTGAGATTCACATTTCCATTTGTTGGATTAGGCCAAAGGGCAAGTCCTGTCAGGCTTCCGGAAGCATCGATGTCGATGGTTGTTTCAACAGCATGATCTACTGTGGTGTGAGGATCTACATTTGCAGGATCGCCTGTATATGGATTGATCGCTGTGTCTATACAATCAAGTGCTACTACACATTCCGATATACATCCGAATCCATCTGTCACCGTGAGATAAATATCTACTTCTGTCCATCCAACATACAGAGATATCTGGCTCGTTCCCTGTCCTGATTCAATGAATCCTTGTCCCACAACATCCCACAAATATGTATATCCACCGAGTCCACCAAATACTGAACTTGTCGCCACTACACCATGTGAATTACAATCCACCAATCCAGGCAGAAGGATATCACAGCCGAGACCGGTATCAGGAATCCAGGTAATGTGCTGAGAGGCCGAGGATACATTTCCACACGCATCCTGTGCAGTCCATGTACGGTATACGCTAAACTCTCCAGGAGCGTTCCCTGGATTTGTAGACTGGGCATACACAATATTCACAGGTTGTGCAGGATCATCTGAAGTGATCGTTGGAACAGGAGGTAGAGGATGACATATAATCGTCACATCAGCCGGCACGCCAAACAGAACAGGTGCTACATCATCAACAATAAATACTGTAAATGAAATCGATGATGAATTACCACACACATCCGTAGCTGTCCATGTGTAGATGCGCTCTTCGAAATATCCTTCAGCATCGCAATCCTCAGATGGTATCACCTCAAGTGAAAATTGAGGAATGACCTGGAGATCACATTCGTCAGTCACATACACACTGCCATCATCAAGATCATTGAGCTGATCTATGATGTGCGTATTAGAAAGATTTACAAAGCTCTTTCCGGGCGCATCAAGATATTTCAGGATGATGGAATACGTAGGAATTTCAATTTCAGGAGGAGTCTTATCTCCAACTACTATGATCTGTTTCCTGGTGGACACATTTCCGCATGCATCGGTTGCAGTCCATGTCCGCTCAATAATCTTACCGTCCCTGCATTTTGAATCCAGTGTCTTCTCTGTCATGGTTACCGGAACAAATTTACCGGAACATTCATCGAAAGCGGTCACATCAGGTATAGAAAGATCATCACACAATTCAGGCACCACGCCTGAGATGACAGGTCCTGCTCCATTGCCCACATGTATCACCTGTGTAGCATCTGTTTCATTTCCGCATGGATCAGTGACCGTAATGGTACGTGTGATATCGTATTCATATTGACAAGTACCGGGTCTCGTACTCTCTGCTACAGATATTGTCACGGCGCCACAATTATCAGTCGCATTGATCGAAGGCAAAGTGTCTTTACAACCGATCGTAATCTCAGGTTTGAAGTTCAATAATGTCGGTGGTGTGTGATCGATGACAAATGCCTGAACAGTAAGATGGCTCACATTACCACAAAGATCCGTAGCTGTCCATTCCAGAGAAAGTGTAGCGACGATACCGTTTGTACAGCCTTTTGATTCCAGTATTTTCTCATGGAAAGTCACTTTGACACCTGTGCATCCATCGGTCACACTTACATCGCCAACACCATATGGCGTATAATCTCCTGATTTGCCGTCACATTCTACCAGTATCACTTCACCGGGTATCAAAGCAGCCAGTTTAGGATTTGTAAATTTCATTATAGGACCTGCATGATCATTCGGAATAAGTATAGCCGTATCTCTTGTGAAGTTGCCGCAATAGTCATTTGCTTCATAGGTCCTTCTTATCGCGAATCCTGTACCGCAAGGATTTGGGATCTTCACATCCCAGTATCTCAGGAATGCAGTTCCGCAATTATCTTCTGCATCCACAAATTTCAGTGCAGGATCATCTATGCATGCTGTATCAGGAACTCCCGTAATGACAGGTGCTTCTGTATCCACAAGCTGGGCATAGACAGTCAGGTTTGCTTCATTGCCGCATGCATCTACTGCATACCAATGTACAGTCACCTGCTCAAGGAATCCTGCGCGTTTGCAATTGACAGACTGGATGTTACTTCTTTCAAACTTGATGGTCACTGCACTGCCGCAAGATGGAGGGCTATAAGCAGATTCTGCATTAAGTTGTTTGTAGAATGCCGGAATGCCTCCTTCGTTACAGGTGTATTTGTAAATTGATCCATCATGTGCATTCGCCAGTTCAGGTTGTAATATCTGCAGAACAGGCGGCACCACATCGATTAATGTGATATGCTGCGTTCCTGTTGATTTATTACCACACTGGTCAGTCGCTATCCAGGAATGAGTGATCACCTGTCCATTTTGACAACCTGCAGTTGGGTTAGTTCCCACATACTGAATACTTGAGGCCGAGATACATTCATCAGTCGCGTAAATATTAGTTGGAGGATTCGGAATTGCATCGCAGCTAACAGTTACGTCAGCAGGGATATTGAAGAGTATAGGGGCAATGTGATCGACCAGTGCCATGAATACATATTTCGTACTGCTATTGCCGCAAGCATCAGTAGCTGTCCAGGTAAGTTTGTACAATGTGATGTAACCATCTACCGGACAATTTCCTTCATTCTGCAATGTTTGACTAAATCCTACTGTCACCGCACCATTGCAATTGTCAGTTGTGCTGACACTGTTTGTAGTTAGTACAGGCAGAGCCCAGTTTGGATCCTGACCGTGACACTGAACATCAAATCGTCCACCATTTGTAAGATTCGCAATCAATGGATCGACAAACGTGATGACAGGTGCTGTATTGTCAAATACTGTGATGTTCTGACTACAGGTCGCTGAATTACCGCATTCATCTGTTGAGCGATAAGTTCTTGTCACGTTGAAACGATTGACACATGTTTGATTAGATATAACATCACCTACAAAAGTTACTGTCGGCACTGCACCGCAATTATCTACTGTGACGACCGCGGCAACATTTACTGCAGGAACTAAAGCAGCACACTGGACTGTAATATTTGCAGGACAGGTTATTGTTGGTGCTGTGTTGTCAAATACTGTGATGGTCTGAGAACAGGTCGCCGAATTACCACAAGCATCGGTTGATCGATATGTACGAGTTACTATAAAGCGGTTTGTACACGTCTGACCGGATATCAAATCATTGACGAAGGTGACAGTCGGCACAGGACCACAATTATCTGCAGTTATAACGGCAGCTGTATTCACTGCGGGTACAAGTGATGCACACTGTACTGTTATGTTTACAGGACATGTGAGCGTCGGAACAGTGTTATCATTTACGAAAATCGTCTGCGTACAGGTCGCCGAATTACCACAAAGGTCAGTGGCCCGATAGGTTCTTGTCACCGTAAACTTATTAGTACACGTCATATTTGTAACCGCATCATTGACAAATGTCACAGTCGGAGTACCTGAACAATTATCAGTCGTAGCAACTAAAGTCACATTCGGTACTGGTACAAGGCTCGCGCACTGAACAGTAATTCCAGCTGGACATGTTAGTAATGGAACAGTGTTATCATTGACAATAATCGTCTGTGAGCATGTCGCTGAATTACCGCACTCATCAGTGGCTCTGTAGGTTCTGGTAAGGGTATATTTATTTGCGCAAAGTTGATTTGATATCACATCATTGACAAAACTGATCGTAGCTAACCCATTGCAGTTGTCTGTAGAAGTTACTAAAGCGGTATTTGGAACAGGGACATTGCTGGCGCACTGGACGGTCAGACCGGCAGGGCAAGTAAGCTGAGGTACAGTATTATCATTCACTGTGATAATCTGTGTACAGTCAGCGGAATTCATACAGTTATCTATAGCCCTGTAGGTCCGTGTGATGGTAAATCTATTTACACAAGTCTGATTTGAAATCACATCGCCAACAAAAGAAACTGTAGCATTAGAGCCGCAATTATCAGAAACAGTGATGGTGCCCGGAGATGGTTGAGGAACCTGGCTGGCACATTGTACAGTGACAGGAGCAGGACAGGTCAATGTTGGATTCTGCGTATCATTTACTGTAATCGTCTGGGTGCAGGTTGCTGAATTGCCGCATCCATCTGTAGCTCTGTATGTGCGTGTGACTGTAAATCTATTTATACAGGTCTGATTTGAAATGGCGTCGTTTACAAATGTGATCGTAGCAGGGTTTCCACAATTATCAGTTGATCCGACAGAGGCTGGATTTGGCTGAGGCACCTGTGAAGAGCACTGTAATGTGAGTGGTGCGGGACAAGCTATCTGTGGCACAGCATCATCATTATTGATAGTGGCTGTTCCATCTAAAGTAGAACCGCCTCCGGAGAATGTGATGGCCCGGCCATTATTAACCAATGCGCTCAATCGCAACAGGAAGGTTTCATTGCCTTCAATAAAGCAATCTCCATTCACTGTGACAGAAACTGTTTTTTGTTGTTGGCCAGGAGTAAAGGTCTGTGATCCGCCGACGATGGCTACATAATCATTATTTGCCACTGTAGCAGTTCCATCTACTGTATTATCAGCGATGACCACAGATGCATCAGATGGGAAGCTCATGTTGATTGTGAATGTCGCCAATACAGTACTACCAGTACATCCTTCGGTAACGGTCACATTGTTGATCGTGATCACAGCTGCATCATCATTAATAATTGTACCTGTTCCCGTGCCGTTCTGAATGGCGCCATTGACAGGATTGGATAATGTCATGATCACAGTTTCATTCAACTCTACTTTGGTATCACCATTTACAACAACAGTGACTGTCTGAGATAATGCTCCACCCTGTGTAAAGGTGGCGGTCCCAGCGGCGAATACCTGATAATCATTATCTGCCGTCGTTGCAGTACCGCCGGTGATAGCATAATTGACTGAGCAAGCCGTTGAATTATTTGTACGGCTGATCGTAAAGACAAGGTTTGATGTGCCTGCATTTCCTTCCACAACAGATGGACTGTCGATATTGAATTGGGTATTCACAATATTCACCTGGTAATCTTCGACTTCACCATTCGGTGCATTGCCACCTACTCCGGTTTCACCCTGGTTAAAAATACGGAATCGTGCATAAGATAATCCTAAACTGGCTCCTGCCGGAACCGGGAATGTCAGGACATTATTTCCGGCTACCACAGGCTGGAAAAAGAAAATAGCCTCGCCGGCATCATTCCAGTCTCCATCCCGGTTAAAATCCACGAATGCATTTAAAAAGCCGGAGCCTGAAGCATTGACCGTGATACTGGCAGTAGTATTGATCACGAATGCATTTGGTAGTGTCACACCATCTTCATCGGCGCCATCTCCTGTAGCGGTAGCATTGGGCTGGCCATCAAGGTCGGCATCAACTGTTGCGCCAAGGTGAAGACCACCTGGTGTCAAAAAGTGATTTGCTCCACCATCAACATTTAATGTTGGATACGAATTTGCAAAACCACTTTGTGCGGCAGTAGGTGCATCACCCCAATCAAGTTCGTCATTAATGATAGTCCCTGTCTTTGGAGATCCGGATATCGTCACATCAGATGGGGTCACGAGGGTCACGAGACTGTTAAGCGATACAGTGAAAGTCTCATTGTTTTCAATATTCAGGTCACCATTGACCAGGACTGTAATTGGATGTGATTCACCTGCAGTACCGGCAAAAAGAATTGAACCATCATTGTCAACATAATCGTTATCGGCTAACGTTGCTGTACCATCATTGGTAGTATAATTCGCAGTAAATCCTCCTTGCACAGGATTTGTTAAAGTCACCGTGAATACAAATGGGGTTGTTCCTGTATTGCCTTCCGGCAAGCTTGGTGCACCTGACAGAATAACATCCGCAGAATCATTATTAAGAATAGTACCGGTTCCGGTAGTTGTACCTAAAGATACATTTCTGCCTGAAGCATTAAGTGTTCCTATTGATACATTAAACACTTCATTATTTTCTACTTTATTATCGTCGATTATCGTCACATTGACTGACTGTGAAGTGATCGTGCCTGCCGGAAAGGTCACGGTTTGTCCCGCAATTCCAGTGTAATCATTGTCACTTGTCATGGCAGTTCCATCCGATGTGGAAAATAGGACAGTCACATTGACATCAACAGGATTGCTCAGCGTGACTGTGAAAGTTTGTGGTGATATAGCTTCCGATTGGCTAACATTTGCAGCAATAGAGACTACCGCTGCATCATCATTTGTAATTGTTGCTGTTTGTGGCGTACCCGCCTTTGTGATCGCAGCAATCTGTGTCGCAGATGAACCTGAAAGAGCGCCAAAAGCAGTTGTAAATGTTTCATTCAATTCTACTTTCATATCACCATTTACAAGCACCGTAAATGTTTTGGTTTCTCCGGCTGTACCTGTAAATGCGAGTGATGCATCATTGTCGACATAATCATTGTCAGCGGTTGTAGCGGTACCGTCATTCGTAGTATAAGCAACTGTAAAGCCGCCCTGAACATCAGCATTTAATGTAGCCGTAAATGTATATGGTGTCGTACCTGCATTTCCTTCATTCTGTGCTATTCCACCGGATAAAGTCAATGTAGCGGAATCATCATTGTTGATCGTACCTGTTCCTGGATTAGCACCAAGACCTCCATTGACAGGATTGGAAAGAGAGATGATGATGGTTTCATTATTTTCAACTACCAGGTCGCCATTCACCTGAACTGTGATTGTCTGTGACAGAGCACCACCTGCAGAAAAATTAAGTGTGCCGGCAGCAAGAGGCACGTAATCTGTACCAGAAGTAGCAGTTCCACCAGTGATAGCATAATCAACTGATGATGCCGTCGAATTGGTAGCACGGGTTACTGTGAATACTAATGGTGTCGTTCCGGCATTTCCTTCAACTACAGAAGGATTGTCGATCGAAAATGAATTTGTAACTATCTGTATTGCATAATCTTCTACTTCACCATCAGTTGCTGCGCCCGTAGGTGCTAGTAAACCGCTGGTACTAATACGAAACCGTGCGAAAGAACCTCCGAGTGAAGCTCCTGCGGGCACAGTAGTAGTCAGTGTATTATTTCCGGCTACTACAGAAACGTTTGTGAATATTTGTTCACCAGCATCCAGCCAGTCACCGTCACGGTTATAATCTATCCATCCGTCCAGCTTTCCTGCTCCGGAAGCATTGACTATGATTGTATTTACATTACTTGTCACCAAAGCCGGGGGAAGTGTTACACCATCTTCATCTGCACCATCACCGGTGGCAGTGGCATCAGGCTGTCCATCGAGATCTCCATCCACTGTGGCTCCCATATGCAGGCCTCCAACAGCTTCAGCATGTCGTGCCCCGTTATTTGCTAATAAGGTTGGATACGTTCCGGCAAATCCACTTTGTGCGGCTGTCGGTGCATCACCCCAATCCATTTCATCATTTATTATTGTTGATGTCTGTGGTGATCCCGCAGTAGTGACACCGGCAGGAGCACCCGAAATTGCACCAAGCGCAGTCGTATATGTTTCATCAGCCTCAATATTCAGATCTCCATTCACCAGCACAGTAAAAGTTTGTGTTCCACCTGCAGCTACACCACCTGAAAAAGTTGCTGTACCATCATTGTCGACATAGTCATTATCAGCAATAGTAGCTGTTCCATCATTTGTTGTGTACGCTACTGAGAATGTACCCTGTACCGGATTCGAAGCGGTAATGGTAAATAAGCGTGGGGTTGTTCCAGTATTTCCTTCATTTGAAGAACCACCACCTGATAATGTCAGGACAGAAGAGTCATCATTGACTATCGTTCCTGTTTTTGAATTTCCCCCAGCTGCAACTGTAACAGCTCTTAGCGTTGGAGACAATGCCAGAAGCACCAGGTATTGTTCGTTTGTTTCTACCTTATTATCATTGATGATGGTGACATTCACCAATTGTGCAGTAGTTGTACCTGCAGGGAATATCACCGGCTGATTCGAAATACCTGTATAATCATTGTCTGCGGTTGTTGCAGTTAGATCAGCAGTATTGATGACAACGACCACTGCTGAGTCCACCGGATTACTCAGGTTAACTGTAAATACCTGTGGCGTAAGATTTTCTGCTTGTGATACATTCGCTGCGAGTCCTACAGTCGCTGCATCGTCATTAAGAATGGTTCCGGTCTGTGGAGATCCGCTGACAGGAAGTGCTGCAATTTGAACAGCAGAAGTTCCTGTAAGCGTTCCAAGCGCGGCCGTAAATGTTTCGTTTAATTCAACGAGATTATCACCGTTCACTAATACTGTCCAAGAATGTGTTTCTCCTGTTGTACCTGTGAAAACCAAAGTTCCATCGTTGTCTGTATAATCACTTGGTGCAGTTGCAGTGCCATTATTTGTGGTATACGGTGCATTGAAACCTCCCTGTACATCACCTGTTAGGGTGGCAGTGAATGTATATGGGACAGTACCTGCGTTCGTTTCATTTTGTGCACTTCCACCAGTCAGGACAAGTGTACCGGTGTCATCATTGGTGATTGTTCCTGTACCAGGGTTAGCACCTAATCCACCATTCATCGGATTGCTTAAAGTGATGATGATGGTTTCATTATTTTCAATCAGAGTTTCTCCATTCACCACCACAGTGATGGTTTGTGTAAGCGCACCACCAGCAGTAAAATTGATAGTGCCCGCAGCGAGAGGAACGTAATCTGTACCTGAAGTAGCTGTGCCGCCTGTAATGGCATAGTCTACAGAGGAAGCAGTAGTATTCACACTTCTGGAAACTGTGAAGACCAGATTAGTGGTGCCTGCATTTCCTTCTGCCACCGATGGATTGTCTATAGAGAATGAATTATTGATAATGCTGACCTGATAGTCTTCTACCTCACCATCCGAGAAGAGCCCACCCACTATATTTGCTCCTGCTGCTTGCGTAGAAATTCTGAAACGTGCAAAAGAAGTTCCTACAGTTGCCCCTGCAGGGATTGGAATGGAGAGCACATTATTTCCGGCTACAAGAGCTACATCAGCAAATACACGATCAGCAGCATCGAGAAAATTACCATTCCCATTGAAATCCACCCAGCCATTCAAATTACCTGATCCGGATGCATTGACTGTAATGCTTGCATTAGTTCCCGTGATCAATGATACAGGAAGAGTAATTCCATCTTCATCGGCTCCATCTCCTGTAGCATTTGCATTAGGCTGACCATTCGCTTCAGCATCCACAGTAGCTCCAAAATGAAGGCCTCCAGGGACCTGCGTATGACGGGGCCCACCATCTGCTAATAAAGTGGCGTATGTCGCCGGCGCATCTCCGTAATCTAATTCGTCATTGGTAATGGTACTGATCTGAGGTGCGCCACCTATAGTGACTCCAGCCGGAGCACCTGTTATACTGTTCAGTATGGCTGTATATGTTTCATCATTCTCAATATTCAAATCCCCATTGATCAGTACAGTAAATGTATGCGTTTCACCTGCTGTACCTGTAAATGACAACATGCCATCATTGTCGACATAATCATTATCTGCTGTAGTGGCTGTGCCATCATTTGTGGAATAGTTAACTGTGAATCCACCCTGTACTGCATTATTTAAGGTAGCAGTGAATACGTTTGGAGTTGTTCCTGAATTACCTTCCGTGAATGAATTTCCTCCGGTCAGTGTCACAGTGGCAGCGTCATTATCTGTTATTGTGCCTGTTGAACTGCCGGTCCCAATCGAAACATTTCGTCCGGATGAGACCACATTACTAAGATCTACGTTGAACATTTCCGAAGGTTCAACAATAGCATCATTGATGATGGTCACATTGACGGTTTGATTGGCAGTTGAATTGGCAGGGAAATTAACATTTTGATTTGTCACTGCAGTAAAATCGAATGGGGATACCGCAGTTCCACTCGTTGTATTAAACGAAACGCCGACCGCAATATCTACCGGGTTGCTTATAGAAATTAAAAATGCCTGAGGCGTAGTGCCTTCAGATTGAACTATGGGTGCAACTATACTAATAATTGCAGCATCATCATTGAGAATGGTTCCGGTTTGTGGTGAGCCAGTTGAGGTCACACCTGCCGGTGCCATTGCAATTGCCCCAAGACCGACCGTAAAATTTTCATTAAGCTCTACTTTGTTATCATTTGTTGAAATGACAGTGAAGGTTTTGACTTCGCCGGCGGTTCCTGTGAAAACCAGGGATCCATCATTATCTGTATAATCCGCATCTGCGAGAGTAGCTGTTCCATCATTTGTAACATAGGCGATCGTAAAACCACCCTGTACAGGGTTATTCAATGTAGCAGAAAATACAAAGTTTGTTCCTTCATTTTGAGAAACTGTTCCGGTGAGAGTTACTACAGCAGAATCATCATTGAGGATCGTACCGAGACCTGAAGCATCAGAGAGTATAACACCTGCAGGAGCACCTGACAGAAGCACAGTAAAGGTTTCATTCGCTTCAACCATATCATCCTTGTTGACTAATACAGTCACTGTAGCAGTCAGAGAACCGCCAGCAGTGAAAGTCACCATTCCACCTGCGATCGCTGTATAATCAGAAGTACTTACCGCTGTGCCATCGGCTGTATTGACTGTAAGACTGAATGCTTCTACATTATCCGATCTGGTGACAGTAAAATTGAATGCGGTGGTACCAGCACCGGTACCTTCGGCTATGGCCACATCATTGATCGTGATCGTGGTAGGTGATTTGAAACCAAAATCCAGTGATAGATTTGTATTTGGATCTGTGTCACCATCATTGATTGGTTCTCCGCCTAATGATAAAGTGATAGCTTGTGAAGCCACACCGAAACCAGCTACAGCGTCTCCATTGTCATCATTGTTGACATCATTATCAGGATCTGGTGCACCACCGATCGGGCTGCTTAACAGGGCAGCCATAAGTACATTGTCATAGAGTGGCTGTCCAGAAACGAAATTGGCTGCAGTCACCTCAACGATATAATTTCCGGGACAAATTGGATTGAAAGAATATAAACCCCCGCCTGCTGTGACGGTTGAAGCAATCGATGCGCCATCAGCTACGGTCAACACACCATCACCGTTGTCGAGATAAAGTTTTAAGGCTACGCCATTGATCCCGGTATCACCTGCATCGAAGACACCATTCTTATTGACGTCTTTGTACACGAGGTTTCCTAATGCGAGACCGGATACAGGTGTCAGTGTAGGTGAAGGATTAGGTGCAGGATTGCTTGGCTCATCTGTCTGGACAGTTGTAAAATTTGTACCAGTGACGTTGCTCTGATTGCTTATATCCGAGGGAACGGTTCCTGTGGGACAAACATTACCATTCACATCGACATCGTAAGTGATGACGATGGTCTTTCCGTTTGGCAATGTAAAACCGGTAGGAGTCGGAAAGGTTTGAGCGACAAGTGCCGTACTGGTCAGGCAGATGACTGCGAAAAGGATGTAGAATAAAATCTTCATAGTGATAGCTGTTTGGAATATATTTTTCAATGATATGTTATTTTGAATTAGATAGTTTTCTTTTTTTGGTATAATATATGGTTAGCATTTATATTTTAACACAGCACCTGATTAAATTGTCAGCCAAACTATTTACGGCACTTATTAATTGCTGCCTCTCCGACCTGTTTGAACATTTGCTGAAGTATTAAAATGGTTATACGGTTTTTTATATCTCTAAATTCAGGTTGTTTACATTGCCTTTTATGGGCCATGTTCTTTCTATGGGATTAACTGCTGCAGCTTCGTTTACGGTATTGTACATCCTCCAGCAAATGGTTCACCGATTGTATCCACAGTAGGAGCACCAGCGTTGGTTTTATTTAAGTTGTTTGTAAGTGTTGTAACACCATTGACGGAGAAATTGACTAATTGAAATAATGAAGCATCACTTTTATGCAAATGATAACCCACTGATCCATTACCCTGCGCTTCATTGTTGGCTACGTTCGCACAGAGTGTAGTATTCTGACGTGAACGAAGATAGATACCCCTTGGAAAAGCAGGAAAACCAGAATTGTCATCCGGGGGATACACTGTATTTCCCGTCAATGTTAGTTTCATGCTTCCGGTGTTGCCGCTTATATCGCCGGTACGAAGGAATATACCTTCAAAATCACTATTACGACAAATATTATTTGTGATCGCGAGTGTCCACGCAGAATTTGAGCGATGACTTACAGCAATGTCATAAGCATCTCTTGAACCCGAATCAGCTGTACCATTACCGACTGTATTGGCATTGATCGTCCCGTTGATCACACCATCTCCTACGATATTTATTGAATTTGAAATCGCACGTAGTAATGTATTATTACTGACATTAATTGTTTGCACTCCTGTCGAACTGCTGCCAAGATCAACATTGATATTGTTATCCTGGAAAGTTGAATTATTGATATTTATCGTGGAAGTTGTCCCAGTCGTGATGGTGGTCAGGAACCCACTAGCCTGATTCCCGGTGAAAACAGTCGAACCCGTAACCGTGATCATGTTACTACCGGATCCTGTAGAAACTAAGGCAAGTCCATTTCCGCCGGTGCCGACAGGATTAGGGCCGATGGTCGATCCGCTGATAGTGAAATTTGTAAGTATACCGCTGGTAGGTGTCATGCGGATGTTGTCACCTTTTGTTCCGCTGACTGTGGATGATGTCAAAAAGCATGTGCCTAATAAATTATCAAAACGCAAGCCTGCTTCATTGGTCCCCAGATTGTCAGCATCATTGTTGGTAACACTGCTGCTGATCAAAGAAAAATTCGTCAGGTCATTTCCATAAAGGCCATTTCCATTATTAAGATTGATGATCATCCATGAGAGTGATACATTCTTTGTGTTGATCAGAGAAATTCCATCTACAGTTTTATTAGAAATACTACCACCTGAACCAGTGGTACCGGTTCCTGAAATGGTAAGCCCACCACTCGCACCTGTGTTGTTAAGAATAATACCGGCTGATCCTGAGCTTGTAGTCGTATTAATACTCTGAAAAGTCAATCCGTTTGCACCAATTGTTGTACTCACCATATTCAATGCGGCACCTGTTCCGGATGAAATCGTATTCCCTGTTCCTGTTACATTAACTGCTGCAGCACCACCAGTTGCATCAAAGCCGGTTCCGGTTGTAGATACGATGACCAAACCACCATTCGTAAACTCGATGGTAGTTCCTGAATTCGATAATAACCTGACACCAGCGTTTCCACTGATGGCTTTACTTGCCCCACTAAAACGAATTGTTCCTCCTGTATTGCTACTCACATTTATTCCGAAAGAACCAAAAGTGCCGCTTGAAATATTTCCGGTCAGATCTACAGTGCCACCTGTACGAGAAGTAATAGATACTGCACCGCCACCGCCGCCATTATTTGTGATCGAGCCATTATACGTAACATTTCCTGCTCCCTGGTTGATATTAAAATCCGCATCTTCGGCTGAACGTGTGATTGTGCTGCCTGAAGCAAAAGTTACAGTGGCTGCTGAATTCTGGATATCAATTCCTTTGGCAATGGAATTTTCTATATCGATCGTAGTAGCACCGAAGCTAATCACACCACCGGTGGGAGAAAGTATTTCCAGTACTGACCTAAAAGATACACTATTGGGATTGTCAATATCAACTGTACCCGTCGTGATATTTCGATTACCCCCACTGATGGTGATGCCATTGTCACGTCTTCCATTGATATCAATATTAGCAAATGTAATTGCACCCGTTCCACCTGATATCAGCATGCTCTTATTTGTACCTGCCGGTAATGCGTTGATCGTAGTCAATCCACTCACACTTACGGTCGCAGTATTGGTATTTAACTCAATTCCATTTCCACCTGTATTTCCTACAGTCACTGCAGCAAGAGTGACGGTTCCCCCGGTTATTCCACTCAATAGAATACCTACACCCGAAGTATTTGTGGAATTAGTAGCACCAGTTACAGTGAATGATCCACTCGTACCTGTCACATTGATTCCATTCACTCCACCGATAGATGTAAGGCTGCTCAATGTTACATTTAAAGTGCCACCGTTGTCCGTTCTGAATCCGCCACCAGAAGTGTTGTTTATCGAAACTTCTGATATGGTCAATGTACCTACAGCTCCATTATCATCAATACCAAAATCAGTTGCAGTACCAATCATCAGACCTCGAACCGTATTACCTGATGAGAGGGTGATGGCGTCACCTCCTGCATTTGATCCATTGATGGTTGTGAAGGTTCCATTTCCACTATTCATGGCAGGAAGTGCATTACTGAAAGTGGGCAAACTTAATGCTGTGATAGTGAGAAGTGTTGCTGTTGCATCCTGACCAATTAATTTTTGATTATTCAGGAGAGTTACACCTCCGGTATATGCAGTACCGCTTTCATAAATAAATATATTATCGCCGATAGCCGGGTTATTGCCTGTACTGTTATTGACTGCCTGAAAGGCAGCCAGAGTTGTAAATGGATTACTTAACCTTCCATTACAACTCGAAGCACATGCACCGGCATTGTTGTTAATAAACCAGATCATTCCTGTCATCGTAATTGTCACTACACCTGTATTCGTAGCCGGTACTCCACCGCCTACTCCATTGCCATCGTTCAGTGTATATGTGTATGTATCTGCGCCTTCGTATCCGGCAGGAGGATTGTATGTAAAACCCCCATCCGTTGCGATGATGATGGTACCACTCTGTGCTGTAGTAAAAGTGCCGGCTGTAGCCGTAAGACCCGGGATATTATCATCAAAATCATTCGCTAATAAACCGCTTGCTGCAGGAACTGTGATCCCTACATTTCCAATTGAAGCATATGCGTCATCAAAAGCTAATGGAGATGTTTTAAAGCTTCCCGCCACTAAAGTTGTCTTTGAATCCAGGACTGCATGCAGCTGAACCATGGTGGCAGGAGCATTTCCGGTGTTTTGAATGGTTACAGTATATCTGATGCGATCACCAGGATCAGCTAATCCCGGTGTCCCCACATCTATGGTGATTTGGTCTGTTTGAGAAGGTACAGGGATCACTGGCTGAGCAATACTATGAAGATTTATTCCCATCAGAGTGATGATGAGGAGTGAATATTGGAGTATGTTTCCGGACTTCAATTTCATAATTCTCAAATAAGTCTTAAACAAAGACGTAAGATACTGCTCAGATTTAGGGGAATTTTTTTCACTACATTAATTCATTTAATCTGCTTTATCTGATTATTCTGTGGTGTTATTTGATGGATGATTTATCATGAGTATTGATAGTTTATTTGATTTTACTCCATCCATTTTTTTACAGTTTTTGATATCGCAAAATTCAAATCATTTTTTTTCATGCGTTTTGGATAAATCCAGGTCTTTTATCTTGTTTCATTTTCTATTGGATATGTATTTTCACGGTCCCCGTATTTGTCTGCGCATCGGAATCCGTAATAGTATACGTAAATGTATCGTTACCCGTAAATCCATTATTTGGAGTATAGGTGAATGATCCATTTGCATTGATGACCAGTGTACCCTGAGCAGGATTCGTGTGCGCTGTGACGCTCAGTCCCGGAATATTATCATCAAAATCATTTACAATGACTCCACTTCCTACCAGGACATTCAACATCGTGTTGAGGGTGGTTGCATATAAATCATTTACGGCAACAGGCGTAGACTTAAATGAACCAGCTACAAAAGTTACTCTCGGATCATTGTTTGTCACCAATTGTAAATTTTTATAATCTGCTGTTTGGGAGTTGCCGATAGTGGCTGTTAATCTTATGCGGTCATTTGGATCTGCCTTGCCGGAAATACCATTATCAATAATAATTACGTCCGTCAATGTTGCCGATGGAATACAATTCACGATGGACACTGCGTATGTAGCCATTTTAGGACATGGCCCATTTGTGTTGTAGGTGATCGTATATGGTCCTCCTACAGAACTTGCAGAAACATCAATTTGTCCAGAGGTCGTGTTGATTGATAATCCTGCAGTTGCACTAAACACTCCGCCTGGTGTTCCGTAAATGTTCGGAAGTGGATCTTCTGTTCCCATCTGGCAGTATGCATTTCTGGTATAAAGAAATTCAGGATATTCAATTGGATTTACTGTGAGGATAGCTGGGTTGGAATTTACAGTATTACAAAAATTCGTAAATGCTGCACGATATTGTTTGGCATTGTCTGCATAGACAGCAGTGAAGGTGAGCGTAGTATTTGTAGCACCTGCAATATTGCCAAAACTCATACCACCATTTGTACTCACCTGCCATTGCACAGTAGGTGCCGGACTTCCGGATGCCGTAGATGTAAACGTCACAGAACTAGGATCGCATTTGGTTTGACTGATGGGTTGGAGAGTTACAATCGGAGCTGTATTGACAATAATACTTGCTCTGGCAGGTGAAGTCTCACCGGTAGGCACATTATCCACCTGCGTATTTATCGTTGCAGTACCACCCGTCCCATTTGAAGTAAATGTTGCTGTTGCGGTTCCACTCGCCTGAATGGTTCCCTGCTGAGCAGAAAGACTGCCTAAAGTAGTGGGTCCCCAGGTAACGGGCAATCCGATTAACCTGGTAAGATTACCAACAGGAATGGCATCACTGGCTGAATTGGAGAGGAAACTGGTAGTTACAACTGAAGTATTGCCGAAACCGGCTGGCGTATTACAAATTGGGCTAGGCGAAGCCGTGGTTTTCAACTGCAGCCATTTTGATACGTCCTGTGTGCCGCCACCTACACCTTTAACTGCTTTATTACAGGGGGAGCCCACTATTGGTCCTGTATTACAACCCCACCAGTTATTGATTGCATCTACACTACCCTGGCTTCCTCCGCTTTGAGCCAAGCCAGTGCTGCCGTCTGGCGCCGTTGTTGAGTTGCCAACAATACGGTTATAGTGAACTTGCCAGACGTTGCCAACATCAAAAGAATTAGTTAGATAAATTGCACCACCACCATTTGTGGTGCCAGTAGCAGAATTTCCTGTAAACGTATTGCTATTTACAGTTACGGCCATTGTAACCCCGGCAAAAAGCCTGCCCTGCGCCGCTATGCCTAATGCTCCACCATCTCCTACACTTACGCCTGTTGTCGAGTTACCGGTAAAAGTTGAGTTGGTAATGGTGCAAACCCCGTTACCGGCGCTGGCAAGGTTTTCAAGAAAATAACTTACTCCACCACCTTCGCCTGTCGGCGTTGTATTATTTATAAACTGACAATTATTTATTATCAATGAGCCACCGCCGTTATATCGCACCGCACCTCCACAACTACCGCCTCCTGTTGCAGTTGCAGTTGCACTTATAGCATTATTTTGAAATATACAGTTTGTAAGGGTTAAACTACAATTAGGCCCCCCGCCTGCAATTATAGCCCCACCTCCATATGTATCCGATTTTTCCAATCCACCCTGAAAAGTCAGCCCCGTGAATGACGTGATCATATTATCAAATGCTCCAGTTACACCTATAAGCAACATACGGTCTTGTGCTGCATTGGCTACCATATTAATGATGGTTGTTGCTGCACCAGCACCTGTGATAGTTATGTTCTCTACCTTATCGTTCAGCGTAATCATTCCCAGGGTAAGGTCGTAAGTACCTGCGGGAAGATTGATGGTATGTACACCTCCCAGGTTATTTGCAGCGATAAGTGAAGACCGTAGAGAGATTGTTGCCCCCCCGTTTATAGCACCAGTAGAATTATTCAGCGTAGTAATGACAGGGTCTGAAAATGTATTTGGCGTATACACATTCGCGAATCCTTTACCTGAATAAAGAAGTGAAAATAAAATTACCGCATAACAAACTAAAACATTGTGTTTCTGAATCATTTCCATTGAATTCAATTTTCAAATCGAGTGCTGTATGATTTAATTAAAACCTGATATA
>JBDUDG010000156.1:0-7287 GCA_040003045.1 Saprospiraceae bacterium
TTGAGCGTAAAAATCCGCTCATTCAGACCCATCGCTGATTCAATACTCGATATAGGTACATGACTAAAGCGACCTGACATTTCATCTGTCTTGTTGATATCAAACAATTTGGCAAGTTTTTCATTTGTCTCAGGTGAAGAGGAATGAATACGTGCAGGAGGAGCTATATCAATTACCGGCTCCGGATCGTGATGATGAACTGGTTTTGATTCCAGAGGAGTCTTATAAACCGGTTGAAATGCATTTTCTCTTTCAATCGATTTTTCTACATGAGGATTGGCAACTGGCTCCGAATACTCTGGTTTCCATGTTTCCACTTTAGGCGGTTCATATTCTTTGACAGGAGGCAACTCTATTTTTGGTGCAGGCTCCCGTTTAGGCATTTTATATTCTACAAACTGGATTGGTTTCTCTTCTTCATGCTTCACTTCCTCTTCTTCGGTTACCACTTCATAAAGTTGAAGGATATAGGATTTAATTAAATCCTTTTCAAGTCTGGAGATGTCCTGAGCGTTTCCGTTGTCAAGAAAAGCCTGGATTTTATTAAACAATCGTTGCGCTTTTTTAAGGTCCATAGAGAATTTAGTTACGTACTCGAAAGGTAAGGGAGTCTACCCTGTAATATGATAAAAAACGGGTTAATATTGTGTGAACATGCCGATTTCACTGGGTCGGGCCACTGAATTAAACAGAAGAATGCATCTTTGCAGCCATCATGTTTCTCGAGCCCTCATTTCATACACAACGCAGAGGATGGATAGAAGTTATCTGTGGTTCTATGTTTTCCGGAAAAACGGAGGAACTTATCCGTCGTATCAAAAGGGCCAAAATTGCGGAACAATCCATTGAGATTTTCAAACCGTCCGTGGATACAAGGTATAGCACCCAGGATGTCGTAAGCCATGATGCAAATGTCATAGCATCGTTTCCTGTAGCTACAGCAGCGGAAATTCTAAACGTCAGTCCTGATGTAATGGTCATTGGCATTGATGAAGCTCAGTTCTTTGATGAAAAATTACCACTGGTATGCGAAGAACTTGCACTTCGCGGCCACCGGGTCATTGTTGCAGGTCTGGATACCGATTTCAGGGGACGACCTTTTGGACCCATACCTGATCTGTTGGCCATAGCTGAATATATCACGAAACTCCATGCAATCTGTCATCATTGTGGAAATCTTGCCACACACACCTACCGCCTCACCGATGATTCGGAAACCGTAGTTCTTGGTGAAAGAAATATCTATGAAGCCAGATGTAGGTATTGTTTCAGTCTTGGAAATATACTGGACCTTAGGATAAAGAATCAAAAATCGTAAATCGTATGGTTCGACCTGCTTTCACTCATCCATGTGCTATAGTTCGACTTGCTACTACACATCCTCGTGCTACAGCTCACCAACCGCAGCTCAGCAATCATCGTAAATTGTATTTCGTAAATCGTAAATCGTAAATTCAATATGGGCTCCTCAAGGCCAATCCGCAGCGCACTGATCTCCGTATACCACAAACAGGGTCTTGACAATATCATACACCTTCTTCAAAAGAATAATGTCACCATTTACAGCACCGGCGGTAGCCTTGATTATATCCGTTCTCTGGGTGTTGAAGCAATTGCTGTAGAAGATCTGACAGGTTTTCCTGAGATACTGGATGGCAGGGTCAAAACATTACATCCAAAAATTTTCGGGGGCATCCTCGCCCGCCGCGAAGTAAATCACCTTGCACAACTTGACCAATTTGACATTCCTACCATTGATTTAGTGATCGTCGACCTCTACCCTTTTGATGAAACTGTACGCTCTACTCAGGATGAAGCAACCATCATTGAAAAAATAGATATCGGTGGCATCTCTCTCATCCGCGCTGCTGCAAAAAATTATACTGATGTTCTGATCGTTGCTTCACAGGAAGAATACAAAGCATTTGAACAGCTTCTGAATTCAAAAGGCGCTACTTCAGAACTCGATGATCGGAAACATTTCGCCACAAAGGCTTTCGGAATTTCATCACACTACGATAAAAATATTTACGATCATTTCAACAAGGATGAAAAGGAGAGTAGCCTGAAAATATCCATGCATCATGCCACCCCACTTCGCTATGGAGAAAATCCTCACCAGCAGGCTGTCTATTTCAGCGAACAAAATCCTTCTTTTGAGAAACTGAGCGGAAAGGAATTGTCTTACAATAATATGGTGGACGTCGATGCAGCCATTCATTTGATGCATGAGTTCCACAACGAAGCACCAACATTTGCCATCCTGAAACATACAAATGCATGCGGAGTCGCAACCAGATCTGATGTTCTCCACGCATGGCAAGCGGCTTTAGCGGCAGATCCTGTTTCTGCTTTTGGCGGAGTGCTCATCAGCAACAGCACAATCGATCTATCTACAGCTAAAGAGATCAAAGAACTTTTTTATGAAGTACTTATCGCTCCTGATTTTTCCGCAGAAGCCTTAAGTATTTTGACCTCAAAGAAAAATCGCATCCTACTTCGGCTAAAACACTTTCCTCAAACCCGCCGTCAGGTGAAAACCTTATTAGATGGATTTGTAGTACAGGACATGGATAAAAAAACGGAGGATGAATCAGATTTAAAATTGGTTACGCTTCGTCCACCCACTTCCGCAGAAATCGATGACCTTTTGTTTGCAAATAAATGTGTCAAACATCTTAAATCAAATGGCATTGCCCTGGTTAAAAACGCCCAGCTTTTGGGCATGGGTTGCGGACAAACATCAAGAATCGATGCACTAAAACAGGCCATCACAAAGGCCCATCACTTTGGTTTTACGCTTGAGGGGGCAGCAATGGCTTCAGAAGCTTTCTTCCCTTTTCCGGACTGTGTTCAGATAGCAAACGAAGCAGGCATCTCAGCTGTCATTCATCCCGGAGGTTCAGTAAAAGATCAGGAAAGCATCGATTATTGCAATTCAGTTGACATGGCCATGGTGATCACAGGATTCCGGCATTTTAAACATTAAGGAAAGGCGAAGGCGAAGGCTGAGGAAATAATACTTTCAGTAATCTCCGCGTAATTCGCGCGAAAAAAAACGCAATGCATATTGGAAAAATAAATTCTAACTTTTTAAAAAGTCCCCTTTAGGGGATTTAGGGGCAAAACCGTAAATCGTAATTCCAAAATCGTAAATGTTTCTTACTATTGATCATGGAAATTCCCGTACCAAATGTGCAGTCTTCAACGCACAGGGACAGCAACTTCATACACAGGTCTTTTCAGGAGACACATTCACCCACATTTTAGATTGGATTAAAAATAAAAATATTACCCACGGCATCATTTCATCAACAGGGAAAAATTCATTTGACACATCACTCATTAAAATTGAAGGTATGATGATTGAATTGACCCATGAAACCTCTCTGCCACTTCAGATCATTTACACCACGCCCGCCACACTTGGTCGCGATCGGATAGCTGCAGCTTGTGGAGCTCATGCATTACATCCCGGTAAAAATTGTCTCGTAGTAGATGCAGGCACATGCATGACGATCGATTTGATTTTAGCTTCCGGAATTTACCTGGGTGGCAATATTTCTCCTGGCCTCCATATGCGCCTCAATGCCATGCATGAAAAAACAGCGCGGCTTCCTCTGGCAGAACCGGGTTGGACTGAATTACCTTTTGGAGATTCAACTATCCATGCTTTGCAAAATGGAGCTTGTCTCGGAATGGTACTCGAAATAGAAGGCTATTTAAATCTTGCCCGCAACGCATACAGCGACGTTTCTGTCGTTATTACCGGTGGAGATTCGGCTTTTTTGGCTGGTAAGCAGGAAAGTCGGATATTTGTCGAACCCGAATTGGTCACACAAGGCCTTTTCCAAATCTTATCCTTTAATGTTACGCAAACACGTTAACCTACTGTTAATCAGCTTTTTGGTCATTTTTTCAGCTACCAAAATCAGTTCACAAGCCAAAGACAATTCGCCCTTTTCACAATTCGGTTTGGGCGATTTTATCGAGACAGATATGCCGGGAAGCCATGCCATGGGTGGCCTGAGCGCTGTGTATCACGATTTTTTTGAAGCCAATCTGGATAACCCAGCGTCTCTGGGATTCCTCCAGTATACGAGCCTGCAGCTAGGTATGTTTTCCAAAAGAGCCGCTATCAAAAGACAGCCAGTAATTGGGTCTGCGGAAAAACAAACTGTATGGAGTGGTAATCTTGATCATCTCAGCATCAATATCCCCATCATCAATCCACTCAACGAAGCTTTAGAGCGGAGGGAAACTGATTTTTCCTGGGGCACCAGCGTATCTCTCAGGCCATATTCACAGGTCGGTTATTTCATTCGGATACATGATGATATAGATTCCATAGGCGCTGTCGTACGAACTTTTACCGGATCAGGAGGCCTATACCAAATAAACTGGGGAAATGGAATCAAATACAAAAATTTAGCCGCAGGTCTCAATCTCACTTATATCTACGGAAGAGAATTATTCAAAGAAGAAACAATCTTCTCCGATTTAGGAAATGCCTATGTCGATGAATTTGAATCCGCAGACAAATACAAAGGTTTTCAATATCGGTTTGGATTGATGTATGAACATCCACTGGACCTGAAAGCCGCAAGAAAAAATGAAGACAATCCATCAAGACTTTTATCCATTGGATTTTTTGCTACCGGCAAGGCCACGTTGAATTCAAAGTCAGATATCAGCCAGATCGGAATCAATTCTGTGATCTCAGATCGGGATACCGCTTTATTCGTTCAGAATAAGCCGGGAAAAGTAAACCTACCCGGAACATGGGGAGCTGGTATTATGTATCGGCATTCAGGTGATTTCAGAATTGGAATAGACTACCAGGGAAATTCATGGAGTGCCTATAAAAATGATGCACGTCCGGATACATTAAAAGATACCTATCGCATTGGCGGTGGAATCGCATGGATCCCGGATGCAAATTCTATTACTTCTTATTTTAAACGCGTAGAATATCGCCTGGGTTTTTATACAATGACCGATCCAAGAGTGATTGAAGAGAACCAGGTGAATGTATCTGCAATAACTATAGGTGCCGCACTTCCTTTAATCCTTCAGCGAAATGTTGCCTGGATCCAGTTTGGGATCGATGTCGGAAACCGGAAAGCTGGTGACAGATTGAGTGAAAATTTCATCCGCGGCAATGTCGGTATCATCCTCAACGACAATTCGTGGTTTATCAAAGGAAAATACAATTGAGGACTCCCTCTTTTATTTTTATTCTGATCGGAATTTACTCACTTGATTACTGACGATGACAGATGGAGATAAGATAAATTGTCATGCGATGTGAGGTTGATTTAATGACATTTTGATTACGAACAACCTCTTAAATAGACTCGTAATAAAAAGTAGAATATTTTACCCTGAGCGCATATATCACTTTTTCAAATTCAGCATTTTTTTCAATAGTATCGAGACAGAACTCATATTTATACGAAACATTTTTGTATAAATATGAAATCCAATTGTCATTAGTTTCCGGGGGGAAACGATCCTCATCTTCATGATGCAATGTTGATCCCCTTGAAATTTTAAATTCTTCCAGGTTATTGATTTGGTAAACACATGATGGTTTATTATTCAATTGTATTGTCACAATATCTTCATCAATGACTAATTCGCCTAAAATCACATAATTTTTTGAATAAAAATATAGTACCGTTCCAATGATAATCAGCACAAGTAATAGGCCATAGACAAAAATATTATTAACCGAAATGTAATCCGAAATAGATGGCCTCCCCAATGGTCGGATCGTCATATAAAACAACAAAAAGCAGGCTATATAGAGCGCATATCGATAAGGCCTCCATTTGACATATCGTTTCGAATCAATAATTTGCAAGCTTACATTTTCCAATATTTCCTATTATTATTTAGCCACGAATTATACGAATTAACACAAATTATTTTAAAACATTCACAATCGTTGCATACCCCCATATATATGAAAATATTGATTCACGATTGACTGTTCAAGATGATAACCAGTAGCTGATCTCTGCAAATAATAGCACTAATCTAACAAGCCTCCTAAATTTACTTATTACTGAATACCGATTACCGGTTACTTCCTGCTTATCACCTCAAAAGAAGTGCTCGCCACACTGCCATACTCATCCTGCAACACCAATTGATGCATTCCGGGAGTTGGATCAACTTCAATCTGATTAAACTCCTTTGTCTTTCCTAAATAATGTTTATCCAGTGTCCAATAAATATATGCAGTATCAGAACGGTGTACAGCTGAAAAAACAGCCTTCGATTTTTTATGATCCCATTCATATGGAATATAAATTTTTGATCCCGTTCGGGGGTAAATTATCGCAATGTCCTGCCGTGACTGCTGATTTGAAATACAATCCGGTGACAATGGAGGTACAGTTTTGTAATCAGGATTATATCGTTTGTAATAATTTTCAGCCAGCGCAGGAACGACAAAGAAATTCGCGAAAACAGATTCTCCATTCAGACAGTCAGGTTCATAGCGATATCGCTCTGATTTATCTGTATAAAATGAAGTGTGAAAATGACACACCTGTGGTGTTTGATTTCCTTTGACAATATAGGTTGTATCAACCTCAGTGCACATCGGCCCTGCCAGCCATCCACTTTGTCTGCATACTATTTTTGGAGTCAATGCATCATACGGCTCATCCCACCATGGCTTATCATCATCCAGCATGCGCAGCACATCAAATAATATCGGGGCGGCCGCATGAAGCCCGATCACGCCAGGCCTTCCTTCTCCATCTGCATTTCCCACCCACACTCCTATCGTATATGATGGCGTCACACCCACCGCCCATGCATCACGGAATCCAAAACTTGTGCCCGTCTTCCATGCTATCGGTCTGCTGCTTTCAAACGTCTCCCACTGTCCTTCCTGGTCCGGCCGTCGCAACGTCTTCATTGCCTCAAACGTCAGCCATATCGCACCCGCATTCCATACCGGCGGCTCCTCCACTAATCCATTTTCAGGATCATTCTCATACCCTGAGCGAAGCCGAAGGGTACCAGTAGAAGACTTCTTTTCCGGTCCCTGAGCGGAGTCGAAGGGTACCGTGGAAGAGCGGGGCCGATGGGTATTTTGGACCAAATCATTTTCCGGTCCCTGAGCGGAGTCGAAGGGTACCGTGGAAGAGCGAAGCCGAAGGGTACCAGTAGAAGACTTCTTTTCCGGTCCCTGAGCGGAGTCGAAGGGTACCGTGGAAGAGCGGAGCCGAAGGGTACTATTGGAAGCCTCTTTTTCCGGTCCCTGAGCGG
>JBDUDG010000157.1:0-7256 GCA_040003045.1 Saprospiraceae bacterium
CATCGCATGTCTGAAATATTGCTCGAAGAATATTCGGGTAAAGTTCCTAAGACTTTTGAACAACTCGAGGAACTACCGGGAGTAGGACATAAGACTGCCTCTGTTGTCATGTCACAGGCTTTTGGTTTTCCTGCCTTTCCCGTTGATACACATATCCATCGTTTGGCTAAACGGTGGGGATTGAGTGAAGGTAAAAATGTAGTGCAAACAGAAAGGAATTTGAAAGAATTATTTCCTGAAAACACATGGAATAAAATCCATCTTCAGATTATTTACTTCGGCAGAGAATATTGTCCTGCGAGAGGACATGTAAAAGAAGAATGTCCTATTTGTAGTAAATACGGATGACTTCGACTCATCCCGAATAAGTTCGTGGATGCAGCTCATTCCCCCTTGATACGTAGTTGGAAGATGATTTCATGGTTGCCCCCGTACCCCTGCGTTTCGCTATACTCATCCTTGGGCTCGAAAACGCGTGAGGCAAATGATTATTAATTAGAAAATGTAAATGAAAAACTTGAGAATTTTAATAGGAGTTAAAATTATGGTCAAAGCCCATTTAATAGTACTTGACACTCAATCAAAATTCATTCCCACGGCAATCTGGAGTTCTGCTCCGCCAGGAAATTTTTTCAATTCGTCGCGCAACAAATGTGAGCCATTGATTTTATAGGGGTTGTATAATTTATATCCAAAATCAAAACGAATAATAAAATAATTAAGATCAAGCCTTAGTCCATATCCATAACCAATACCCAATTGGGTTAGAAAGCTTTTTAATTTAAATTGTGTTTCGGGTCGGGAGGTATCATTTTTAGCTGTCCAGACATTCGCTGCATCCATGAAGATTGCTCCGTTCAGGTACCACAATAAATGAAAACGTAATTCGGCAGACATATCCAGCTTGATATCTCCAGTCTGATAGAATGATGAAATTGATTCAGGATGTCTTGTTTGTAAAGTATCTTCATATCCACCGGGTCCTAATTCTCTCACCTGCCATGCGCGATTGCTTTGAGCGCCTCCCACCCAGAATTGTTTGAGATATGGAACCTGGGTTGTAAATCCGAATGGCTGTGCAAAACCTGCATTTATTCTCAATCCAAATTGCCTCTGCGAATTAAAATTGTAGAAATACCTGAAATCAATTTCGGCTTTAAAAAAATGAGAAAATGTAATGGTATCATCCGGCAGATTATTGCTTTTGCCAAAATAGTATCCTGTCTTTTTTCCTGTCAGTGCATTGGTTAAATAATTAATTGCAAGAACTTCTGCGCCGGAAATTTCTGCATTATGCAATAACCTGATGTGGCCACCACTTTTCTTCTGGCCTAAATTGAAATCATAATAATAACCGCGGAAGAGAATACCTGTATATAACTGTTTGGAGAAACTTTCCAACTGGAATTTACTCTTGTTCAAAACTCTTATCTGGAAGCTATCATCGGGGATGGGAGAGAATAAATCAACACCAAATCGCTCGATCGTAAGCTTATGACTGTTATCCGGAATGATGTCATAATTGAGACCTGCATTGAATGAATTATATCGATACAGGTTGACGATTTTGGTGAAAGTGTAGCTCAGGTTCACGCGTGTCGTGGCATCATAAAGTAGCCAATGTCTTAATTTATTGCCTGTCAAAGCGGGTTGATTGTCTGCGCGCGGACGTCCAATGATGTGATAGAGATGGAGTGGATCCATAAACTTTGGAAAAGAAATGGACGCACCCGGATTAATATTGAAGCTATTGATAATGTCCCTTTTCCCATTCAGCACTGAAGCCTGAGGATAAAATTCAACGCCTGTTTCAAAATTCAGGTTCAGGACTTCTGCTCCTTTGAAGGTATTGAGGTCACGATAATTGGCGCTAAAAGAAGCTCCCAGTAAGGATCTTTTTTGTCCCGCGATATTTGAATAAGTCAATTCTGTCGACAGCAATAGTGGTATCTTTTTATATCGACTTAGAAAAAAAGTATAATTGACCTTAGGCGTGTCGCTGCTGATCGTATCGATTTCAGTCGTAGGTGTTACGAATCGAAGTAGTTCAATTTTACCAAGGTTTCTGCTCGTCTGTGTAAGATTTATTTTTCTTGTGAGATCACCCTGTTTCACATAGATATTTCGCTCCATGACTTCGGGTTTCAATGTCAGTGTTTTATGTGGTGTGATGTATTTTACATTACGGATCACGGTGTCATGTAAAATGGTATCTGTAAGATGGTAATCCGGGAAAACGGTCACCTTACCCACATAATATTTCTGGTGAAATGTACTGTCAGTTGCATTCAACACGCGCAACGTGGCTTTTACGCGTATGGCATTTGTATCAGCTTCTAAAGGAGAAATGGAAGTTTCATCAAATGTGGCATATCCATTATTCTGAAACAAGGAGACGAGCCTTGACCTTTCTTTATTATAAAGCTGAATATCCAAAGGACTGCCCCGGGTAAAAAAAGAATTTTTTTGATTATTTTGAATCAGCCGGATAAGAGCGGTATCTGTAGAAATAATAAAAAAAGAATCGACATAAGTACGTGGTCCGGGATCAACACGGTAATAGACAGAAGTTTCTTTATCCTGTGTCTTTGCTTTGAATGAAGCGCGTGCATATCGATAGCCTCTGAGGGTTAAATATTTTTCGAAATCGACAACGGTTTGCGCTGCCTTAGTAGAATCATGGATCACAGGCCGGTTTTTGATCAGGCGTTCTTCGGACCATTGCTTGCGACCCGGATTTTTTAATAATGATTCCTGATAATGGTAGTAAAATACGTGCCGGGGAATGCCCACGACGGTCTTTGTTTGATTTTGCCTATATAGGTGGGAGAGATTCTCCGTCAGATCGGCTTTATCATCGATCTTTGATTTTGACTTGATGGTGATCTTATTATCCTTCAGGAAAGACTGGTTGTCCTTCAGATATTTTTTACTATTGCATGATATTAGAGCGCAGCAAGCGAAGAATAAGAAAGCCCAACGTGAAATGCCAGGACGGTAGTTCTTCCGATAATTGATATACATGGAGCCTTTATCCAAAGCAAAAGTCAAAATCATACAGTCTCTTCAGCATAAGAAGTTCCGGCTAAAATATGATAAATTCATTGTTGAAGGCCTGAAAATCACCAGTGAGCTTATCAGGGATAAACGTCAGATAGTACAAGAAGTTTATATTTCTAATCCAGATCATGTGGCTATACTTGGAAACCACATGTCTTCCGAAGCGATAGGAGTCATCACACCTCAACAGATGCACCAGATATCGCAGATGACAACACCACCGGGCGTACTTGCTATTTGTCAATTGCCGGAAGAAGATCATTTGCCTGAAGATATAAACGGAATGAGAATCTTTTATCTCGATGCCATTCGTGATCCCGGCAATCTCGGCACCATACTTCGAATTGCTGATTGGTTCGGTCTTGATTTTGTGATTTGTTCGCCTGATTGTGTGGATATATTCAATCATAAAGTTTTGCAGGCTTCGATGGGAAGTGCACTGCGTGTCCGGTCTTGTGAAGTGTCCAGAGAGGAGTTGATATCAAAAGCAGGAGATCGATTATATATCTGTGACACGAATGGAAAAAATATCAATGATTTAAAAGCACCTGATGATGGTATATTGATATTGGGAAATGAATCTTTGGGTATTTCTGATGATATGAAGGATAGGGCAAAAGAAAGGTATACTGTTCCCGGTGACAGGAGTCATGGAGCAGAAAGTCTGAATGTAGCTTCTGCTGCTGCGATTCTTGCGGCGTGGTGGATGAAAGGGTAAAACAAATTTGGAATTACGATTTACGATTTACGATTTCATTGTGAGGGCGGTTGCAAAACGCCGTTTCACATTAATGGGCGGTTGCAAAACGCCCCACACATCAATGGGCGGTTGCAAAACGCCCAACACATGCATTTTTACTAATTTTTCACGATTGACGATTAATTAGGGCAACGATTTCTTTGAAATCGTCTGCATTCACATGGTTCCATTCACCCTGATTGCGCCACCACGTCATCTGGCGTTTGGCGTATTGTCTGGTGGATTGTTGGATCAGGGGGATTGCTTGATCTAATGTCATGTGACCCTCTATTACTTCGAATAATTCCTTGTAGCCTACTGTTTGCAATGCTTTGAGATGTCTGAATTGGAAAAGTGTTTTTGCTTCTTCCAACCAGCCACTATTGATCATCTCTGCTACACGAAGGTTTATTCTATGATATAATTCATCACGAGGCATATCAAGTGCAATGGGTAAAATACGGAATGGCCTGTCATTTGTTTTTCCAGTGTGGTAACCGCTGAAAGAAGTTCCGGTATGCATGATGAAGGAGACGGCTCGAATCAGTCTCATTGGATTGGACTTGTCTACCAAATCAAAATATTCAGGATCTTTTTCCTTGAGAATGATTAAAAGATCATTGATGCCTTTTTCTTTCCAGACATTCGTCCAGTAAGTATTCACTTCTTCAGGTACATCGGGCATGTCATCAAAGCCCTGCATGATCGCTTTGAGATACAGGCCTGTTCCGCCGGTAAGAAAAAGAAGATCATGCTTTTGAAATTGTTTTTCAAGCAGATGTAAGGCATCAGCAGCATATTGACCTGCAGAATAGTGATTGTGTATGGAGGCATGACCGATCAGATGGTGTGGGATCTTAATTAAATCTTCTGCTGAGGGTTTTCCAACGCCTATATTCAATTCTTTGTAAACTTGTCTTGAGTCGGCGCTGATGATTTCTGTTTGGAAATGTTGGGCAAGACGGATAGACATGGTGGTTTTCCCGATTCCGGTAGGACCGCCAATGATGACCAGTAATTTGTTTGGTATATCTTTATCGCTCACGGCAGAAAGTTCGTATTAATTCTATGATGTACGCATTTATTCGATTGTGGGCAACCATTTTTCTGAGAATTTATTTCAGGAAAACCATAGTCTATGGGCGTGAAAAAGTACCTGCAAAAGCTCCACTGATCGTAGCAAGTAACCATCCCAGCGCATTTCTGGAAGCCAGTGTGTTGACTTCTGTGATGACGAGACCCATCCATTTTATGGTGCGCGGAGATATGTTTCATCCAAAATTTAAATTCCTTTTTAAATGGACCAAGCAGATTCCCATTTACCGAAAGAAGGATGGAATCGCCAATTTGAGGAAGAATGCCGCGAGCTTTGATTATACCTATAAAATCTTATCCGAAGGAGATTCTGTTTTGATATTCCCCGAAGCAAAAACCGTCCTTGAAAAAAAGATGCGTCCTATACAGCGGGGAACTGCTCATCTTGCTTTTGGTACGCTTCCTTTTATGAAAAGCGGGGAAGAATTATTTATTCAGCCGGTGGGCGTCAATTTTACTGAACCCAGGATTCCGGGAACAGATGTTGTACTCAAATTTGGTGAACCATTTGTGGTACAAAATGGCAGCAAAGAGGATAGAGATGCTATCGAGGATTTTACTGCTAAACTAAGTGATGCCATGACATCTCTCATAATCCAGGTGGATGATGGACTTGAGAAAAAATATGATGTAGTTGCGTCTATTTATTTGCGGATGATCTATGAAAATAATCCGGATGCCGATGCGCATGTTGATTTGCAAAAGATAGCAGGGTACATCAATCACGCATCTCCTGATGATCCGGGGATAAAAAATGTTGATAGTATTTTGAATAAGCTGGAATCCAATAAAAATCCAAAAGCTGCTTATTTTCCTGATATCATTATTTTGAATCGAGCAGGACTTGTCATGATGATTTTTCTGAAGATTATCTGGCTTGTTGCCGGTGGTTGGCTTTGGAGGGTGGTGAGGAATACTGTATTTCAAAAAATTAAGACGGAAACTTTTCAGGCTCCTACGACCATTGGTATTTTTATGGTGCTGATGCCATTGATGGTGATTATATTATTGATAATATTTCTTGTATTTGGAATTTCTATTTATTTTATTCTCCTCTGGTTATTTGTCATGTGGCTGGGTTCGTTTATCAGGGCGCCATTGAATTTGATTTGGAGAATATTGTCAATGAAATCGAATGACAAGTTGATGCTGAAGGGAGAGATTTTGGGATTGGTAAGGGTGTATAATAGTTTATAAGGGATGTAAAAAGAAATAGGTTAACAGGGAAATGGGTTAAAAGGTTAACAGGTTAAGAGGGGTTATAAAGGTTATTATTTTAAAAGGTTAACCGGATAATTGGTTAATTCAATAAAAGGGTAAATGAAAAATTGTTTGAAGAGTGTTTATTTTTTCATGATGTTAGGTTTGATATCGTGTATGAGTACTAATAAATCGTCTGTGTTGAAGCCTGAATATGTTCTTGTGATCCATGGTGGGGCGGGAGTCATCACAAGGACCGCCATGAGTCCGGAAACGGAGAAATCCTACAGGGAAGCACTGGATTCTGTGTTGACCATTGGGGAAAAGATACTTGCTGATGGTGGCTCAAGTCTAGATGCGGTGGAAACAGTTGTGGCATGGATGGAGGACAATCCACTATTCAATGCAGGGCGAGGCTCTGTCTTTACCTATGATGGCAAAAACGAAATGGATGCATCGATTATGAATGGTGCTAATCTGATGGCTGGTGCTGTAGGAAATGTGAGGCATATCCGCAATCCCATCAGGCTTGCGAGAATGGTGATGGAAAAGTCTCCGCATGTAATGCTTGTTGGCGAGGGGGCTGAGCAATTTGCAAAAATGAATGGAGTAGCTATAATGGATACTTCATATTTTTTTACGCAAAACAGATGGGATGCGCATATGAAAGAACCTGAAGAACATAATATAAATGCCGGAGATAAACACGGAACAGTTGGAGCCGTCGCGCTTGACAAACATGGCAATGTAGCAGCCGCAACTTCTACCGGTGGAATGACCAACAAGAGATGGAACCGTATAGGTGATTCTCCAATCATTGGTGCAGGTACCTATGCAAATAATGCGACTTGTGCTATTTCATCTACCGGTCATGGAGAATTCTTTATCCGCTATGCAGTGGCTCATGATATATCTGCCATGATGGAATACAAAGGCATATCACTTGCAGAGGCAGCTAAAAAAGTGGTTATGGAAAAACTTGTGGCTGCAGGTGGGGAGGGCGGAATCATCGGTGTAGACCATGACGGTCACTTCACCATGACATTTAACTCGGCAGGAATGTATCGGGGATATGTGGTGCCAGGAAAGAGATATGTGGGAATATTCGGGGATGAATAAATCTGATTTACTTCTCGTATCTGGGTTGGAATAATTGAACGTA
>JBDUDG010000158.1:0-7249 GCA_040003045.1 Saprospiraceae bacterium
GAACTTCATCGCATTGATCATGGAATATTCGCCTGATGGAATTATTTCGACTTTCATCTTCAAAATATGGACGACAGCTGGATGGAAAAGGCGCATCCAAAAAAGGAGCCCGTTGGAATGGCATAGGAACTGAAATAATATATACTTCTTCCAACAGATCCCTTGCAATGGCAGAAGTGTTGGTTCATTTATCTGCTGCTATGATGCCTGCCGGATTTATGATGATGACAATATTCGTTCCGGACACTACTTCAATTCTTGAGATCAATAGTAAAAATCTCCCACCGGATTGGAATCGTTGGCCTCCGCTGACAGCAACTCAGGATATCGGTGACCAATTCATCAAAAACAATATGGCCTGTTTGTTGAAAGTACCTTCAGCAGTGACTCCGGGAGATTTTAATTTTTTGATAAATCCATTTCACAAAGAATTTATCGCCGTAGAAATAATTGAGTATGAAAAATTCTTCTTTGATAACCGATTCTTTAAGTCATAAAGCAAGGGCCTTTAAAAAATCTATTGATGAGAGCAGGATAGGGTATGTAAATTGCAGACAATTTCAAGGCTGCATGGTAACCTCAGGCTGATCAGGATATGCTAAAAAATAGAATTTTATCGTTTGAAAGAGTTTAAAAATAAAGCTTTGAGCAAAGCAAGGATATTAGTAACCGGAGGCTTAGGATACATCGGCAGCCATACGATAGTTGATCTGTTAGAAACAGGTTATGAGGTAGTATCTATCGACAACCTGCTCAACTCCAACCTCGACGTCATATCAGGGATAGCGCAAATCACCGGCAAAACAATTGAAAACATCAACTGCGATTTAAGTGAAGCAGAAACTTCTATTCAGATGGTGGAGAAGTATGGATCGTTTGATGGTATAATTCACTTCGCTGCATTGAAAAGTGTTGGTGAATCTGTTTTTCAACCGGCCAGGTACTATCAGAACAATGTTGGAAGTGCACTCACCACAATGATGATGATGGACAGACTTCATATTCCTCATTTAATATTTTCCTCTTCATGTACGGTCTATGGCTCTCCTGAAAAACTTCCTGTTACAGAAGATACACCGATGGCCCGTGCCGAGAATCCATATGGCGCATCAAAACAGGCATGTGAAATTCTGTATGAACAATATTTCAAAAGTCAATTAATCACCACAGGAAAGACAGCAGTATCATTGCGATATTTCAATCCCGCCGGTGCTCATCCTTCCGCCATCATCGGCGAATCTTCACGCAACACTCCGACAAATCTTGTTCCCGTCATCACCGAAACAGCTGCTGGCTTAAGAAATGAATTGATCGTGCATGGCGATGATTATTCGACACGTGATGGAAGTTGTATACGTGATTATATCCATGTGATGGATCTTGCACGCGCCCACACACTCGCATTGGAACATTTGCTGGATCATAAACAGGAACTACCTTACGAAGTATACAATCTTGGTATAGGTGAAGGTGTGACTGTACTGGAAGCAATACATGCTTTTGAATCTGCCACCGGAGTAAAGATCAATTATAAAATTGGCCCCCGAAGAAACGGAGATATAGCAGCCATCTATGCGGACAATTACAAGATCACGCAACATCTCGCCTGGAAACCCACCCAGGATATTATTGCTATCATGAAGACGGCTTGGGAGTGGGAGAAAGTGAAAAATATTTAATTCAAAAATGTCACAAGCAAATAATTATTCCAGAGATCCTGCAATACTAAAAACTAAATCCTGAAATCTGCGGCTTTTAAGCAATCTGCGGTGTATCTTCAACACCACATTCACTTTTCTCCGAAATGAAAATCCTCAACCTCGTTCTAGCCTTCATTTTTTTCGTCTTCGCCTATCTGCAGCTGAACGATACACCCGGCGATATTTTATTTTGGTTCTTAATCTATTCCTACACCGGACTTGTATGTGCCTTTGCTGCCTGGAACAGATATAACATGTGGTCTATCATACTCGGCATCGTTATTTTGATCTACCAGATTTTCCGGATGTTCCCTGCTTTTTCCCAATGGATTGCGGCCGGCTGTCCGAGCATTGTTGAGGAGATGAAAGCATCCACTCCATTCGTAGAACTGGTGCGTGAATTT
This sequence comes from Saprospiraceae bacterium, assembly GCA_040003045.1. Classification (GTDB taxonomy): domain Bacteria; phylum Bacteroidota; class Bacteroidia; order Chitinophagales; family Saprospiraceae; genus Opimibacter. The sequence goes on from JBDUDG010000158.1 coordinate 2,105, forward strand.
TTAGGTCTGTGTATTTGTATGAGCGTGCTCATCTATCAATACATACGGTTTTCCAGGCTAAAGAAACGCGCGGAAGCAGTCGTGCGATCAAACGGAAATTGATCAGGTTCAGCTGCTGATCACGTTTTTTATCGCGGCACGAATCATAAAACGTAAATCCAAAATCGTAAATCCACTGACGTTCGCATGTCACTGATAGTGAACCATCCAAAATGACACCATTTATTTCTTCATCACCCATTAAAGATTTCATTGATAAATAACATGCACTACAAGTGACAAATACGCGCTAAAAAACTTGATTATCTTGAGGTGAAAGGCTTATTAACAAATAATTATCCTCCCGATCAAAACGTATTTGTACTTTTAGATCCGCCCTGAAAAGCACCTCCCCTTTATTTCGCATTCTTTGCTTTCCCCCCAATTGATTTTTGGACTTTTAGGAACACATATTTCCATATGAGGAGGATTTCAGTCTTTATATCTCTGTTTGTATTACTGGTCTCTGCACTGCATGGACAAAAGCCAGTTGCTCTCGAAACAATCGCACTTTTTCGTGGAAAAAATCCATCCACTCTTTCTTTATTCAATCAGCCCACTGAGGCGAAAGAGGACACCCGTCAGTTAGTGGATCACGCATATTATATGACGATCCAGCCCTTTGTACTTCAACAGATCATCACCTCACCTTCGGATATTCTTCGCTTAAAATTACCTGCTCCTTTCAACGTAGATCTTGACTTATACAAGGTTGAAATTTACAGCTCAACTGCACGCATCAAAACAAGTGATGGGTTGAATCTAATACCGGATGCGAAAAATATTTTTTACCGTGGAATGATCAGCGGTAATCCAAATTCACTCGCCATCGTGAGTATTTTAGACAACAAAATCCAGATCGTGTATTCAGATGAAGACGGCAACAAAAGAATTCAGCAAACACAAGATGGAAGGTACATCGCCTTTGAGGATAAAAATGTACTCATTCCGAGTCCTATCAATTGCGCCGTTATAGATACCGCCTACACTACCCCTGCCATCGACGATCCATCACACTCATCTCAGCGCCAGCTCACAGGAAGCTGTGTGGAGGTGTATGTCGAATGTGATTTTAAATCATATCAGGATAATGGCTCCAGTATAACCAATACAGAAGCTTGGGTGGCTGCTTTATGGAATGAAGTTAAGACACTATATGCTAATGAAAGTATTCCAGTGTCGGTATCGGATGTTTTTGTTTATACATCTGCTTATCCTGCGTTTGATACACTTAATACTACAAGCGCATTGCTAAATGCCTTTGTAAATCATATCAATGGAACTTCATATAACGGGCGCCTTGCACATTTTCTGAGCACAAGACCATTGGGTGGTGGAATCGCATACATCAACGTACTATGTTCCAATTCAAATCAATGTGCTGTCAGCACTTCTTTGAGCACCAACATTGTCCCGGTACCTACTTTTTCCTGGAGTGTGGAATGTGTGACACATGAGATGGGACACAATATGGGGTCACCTCATACTCATGCATGTGCATGGAACGGCAACAATACTGCAATCGATGGATGCGGGCCTCAGGCTGGATACAGTGAGGGATGTACAGGACCTATACCTGTATCAGGTACTATCATGAGTTACTGTCATCTGATTTCAGGTGTAGGCATTAATTTCAATAATGGATTTGGCCCCCAGCCCGGAGCTCTGATCCGAAGTAAATTTAATACTGCTTCCTGCAATACGGGATCATGTTCTCCACCAACATGCACTTCCCTGACAGACCCATTGCCGAATGCGGTAAATGTGGATATCAATGCAGATCTAAACTGGTCAAATGCCCAGGGTGCAAACGGATTTTATCTGACAATGGGGACTACACCAGGCGGAACTAATATTCTCAACAATTTAGATGTTGGTTTGGTGAACACTTATGATCCCGGAGTTCTCCCATTCAGTACAACTATCTATGTGAAAATTGTTCCCTACAACAATCTTGGAAATGCCATAGGCTGCCTGGAGCAGTCTTTTGTAACAGAAGCAAATGTGCCCCCAGTATGCACACATCTCACCAATCCTGTAAATGGTGCAACTGGTGTAAGCCTTACTGCAGTGCTTCACTGGGCTCATGCTGTGGGAAATCAAATCGGTTATAAAATCACCATAGGTACAACACCCGGTGGCTCTCAAATTGCAAACCAGTTAAATGTTGGAAATGTCAATTATTATGATCCTCCGGGTTTGTTACCATACAGTTCTACCATTTATGTCAAAATAACCCCGTACAGCGCATCAGGTGATGTGAATGGATGCTCCACTGAAAGCTTCAACACCGTAGTACCGATCAATGGTGATTTCTGTGCGATGGCCATTAATCTTCCCTGCGGAGCAGCATTATCAGGAAATACGACTCAGGCACTTTCTGATCCTGAGGCTTTCACATGCGGAACAGATATTACTGCCCCCGGATTGTGGTACTCTTTTGTAGGCGATGGACAAAATGTAATCATAGCAACTTGCTCTCAATTTAATTTTGATACCAAACTCAATGCTTATAGTGGCAGTTGTTCGAATCTAAGCTGTATCACAGGAATTGATGACTATTGCAATACAGGCAGCCTGATCTCTTTTCCAACTACAAATGGCACAACGTATTTCATCCTTGTGCAGGGATGGAATGGCGCAGTAGGTTCTTACACATTAACACGAACCTGTTATCCCGGACCCTTTTATTGCGCAGCACAGGGAAATAATTATAGTGCTGAATGGATCAGCGGCTTCAATGTGGCGGGATATAACAAAACATCAGGTTCCACTTCCTATAGTGATTTCACAAATGAAACAGTGACAATGTCCCGGGGAGGATCATATACAGCGACGATTACACCCTCTTTTTTACAGGGTTCACGTAATGAAAACTATCGGGTCTGGATTGATTTGAACAAAGATGGAGATTTTGCAGATGCCAATGAAACTGTTTTTTCTGCCGGGCCATCTTCAAGCCCTGTAACAGGTACTATTTCTATTCCGATAGGCACAGCTACAGGTGTGACGAGAATGAGAGTCGCTATCAGATATAGCGGACAGAATAATAATATTCCGCCTTCATGTGGTTCTTATGATTTCGGAGAGGTGGAAGATTACACCGTAAACATCAGATGCAACCTTGTAACCACAGTAAATGATGATGGAACAAATGGCTCATTAAGGAATGTGTCCATGTGTGCGGATGATAATGAGAATATTCTCTTTGCATCATCATTGAACAACCAAACGATCAATGTGACCTCGGGGACTTTGGTAGTTGATGGCATTTGGAAATGGATGCCTTCTTCAGGAACAAATATCACAATTAAGGCAGGGCCGTCGATCCCCCGACTGCTATCCATTCCATCAGGCAAATCAATGGAGATGCAATTTCTGACCCTTGTAGGCGGAAGTGCCTCGCCGGGAAGCGCTATCGATAATGCCGGCACATTGATTTTCCGTAGCTCTATCGCTAGACCTGCTACGAGTTCGACGACTATCCCGGTTCGAAATACCGGTGCGATGAATGTAATAGGAAATTCGAATGTGAATAACTGATCATTTCAGTAAATGATCTGGTTTTTTAATAAATACATTCTTATCAGGCCTCGACAACTTCTACTATGAAAAAACCATCGTCACCTTTAGACTGATATTTTGGCATCAGGATCAGGCCATCCATTGGGGCAATGACACTAAGATTATTACTTCTGCCAAGAACATCACCTGCACGAACCTGTTGAAAATTTTCAAACCCCTCGTTCATGATAAAATCTTCTTCTGGTTTTATCTTGTAGTGATAAGCAAGACGCGTAATTTTCGGCAATCCAACCGATAAGCTGATCAATAATCCATCGTGCCGGTGATCAACATCACCCGAATCCACTGATCCAATGCTGCGCATACAATTTATAATCGCAGCAACTGACCGGTGAACTGCTCCGGGATCATCGTGTTGTCCAGCCTCAAAAACAATGCAATAACAATTGGAAATAGGATCATGGAAAAAATGAATGGTGGTTCCTATGAGGTCTTCCGCGATACCAAGCACAACAGGCGCATGCAATCCTTTTGCAAGGACCCGACTCAGTTCATCCTCCGCCGCAATCGTGAAGATGCCGCCATCAGCGGTAGTGGTATGCATATCAAGGATAAGGGTGAGCGGAGCATTATACCTTTTTCGTTCCTCCTTGACCAGTGTAACCAACTCAATACATTCCCTGTCTTCAGCAGACCTTTCTTCAGGGGATAATTTTTGGATCCTTTCTATTTCTTCCGGAATTAGCATGCGGTTGAGATCCCTGTTGACAAACCGTTGTTTTAATTTAAGGGCAGCAAGGTTCCCTCGTACTCCGATCATGGCTCCGCGGTAGTGGAAAGAAGGGTTTAGATCCGGTTCAACAGCCAGAAGGCGAAATACTTCCCCGATGGCTTTAATAGCTGAGGGCTCATTGCCATGCATGCCCCCAATACAGATCAGCAATGGACCTTTTTCACGTCCTTCATACCGGCCGATGATTCTACTATCCATAACAGACAATGATAATAAAATAATAGAGTACTGATTTTCAACAATGCAAAGAGATAGATTTTTTTAATTCGTCACAGATTACTGTATTATGACCAATTCAACACATGTATAAATTAACAGATATGGAGCCAATACTCATTTTTTTGAACTAAACCCTCCTTTCAAGGTGAAGAAATTGAAAATCTTTTAATGATCAAAGGATTCCTGGAAAGAGGAATTTATTTTTATATAAACTATTCATTTCTATTTGAATAGATGGTTTGTATTGATTATTTTTCGATCTTGCACGCCTTAAGTGCGATTACCCCCAACTAAAACTCCATGAGTTTTTATCTCATGCTACATAAAACCCCCCAACCGACTGATCTACAGGTCTGCGATTCCGCATGCCCTCATTCTGCTCCTTCTATAGTTACCTTTTTTTCTCCCGACTTCAATGCCTTTCATTTGCCAATTACATTGATTTGTAGTTTGCTGAGGACCGGCAGTTTGAAGAATAATTATTTGACCCAGTAATCTATAGACATTAAAAAACCAAAATGCAATGAATAAGGGAAATTCTCCGGCAGATTCGCCGGATAAAGTCTGTC
>JBDUDG010000159.1:0-7249 GCA_040003045.1 Saprospiraceae bacterium
TCGGAAATGCTGCTGTTTGGCTCGCAAGTGATTTCAGTGATTACATTCATGGTACGACACTCTTCGTCGACGGTGGTATGACATTATATCCGGGGTTCGAAGACAACGGTTGATTCAACATTTAAAATGCATTGTTTAAAAAGTAGTTTTATATCCTAAGGAAAGTTATGGCAAAGAAGAATATTGAAATCAACGTCGAAGAACAAAGAAGACAAGACCATTATAGTCAGAAGAAAAATTGGCTGACATGGGGACCTTATTTATCAGAGCGTCAATGGGGCACAGTTCGCGAAGATTATAGCGAAAATGGAACAGCCTGGGATTATTTTACACATGATCATGCACGTTCAAGGACCTATCGTTGGGGAGAAGATGGTCTTGCAGGTATTAGTGATGATCATCAGCAATTGTGTTTCGCTGTTGCATTATGGAATGGTAAAGATCCAATCCTGAAAGAACGCTTGTTCGGACTCACCGGCAGCGAAGGTAATCATGGAGAAGATGTGAAGGAGCTGTATTACTATCTCGACAGTACACCTACCCATTCTTACATGAGGCATCTATATAAATATCCTCAGGCTGCTTTCCCATATGAGGATTTGGTGAACACCAACTGGCAACGGTCAAAAGAAGAGGGCGAATATGAACTACTGGATACCGGTGTCTTTCACGATCAAAAATACTTCGATGTATATACGGAATATGCCAAACTTGATAATGAAGACATCCTGATTAAAATAACAATTCGAAATAATTCTGATGCACCTTCACAGATCAGTGTCCTGCCAACACTCTGGTATAGAAATCAATGGACATTTGGGTTGATTGATCAGAAACCGGAGATTTCATTGGTCCAAACAAAAGGAACTCCGCATGCAGTGAAGGCGAACCATCCGGTCTTAGGAAATTACTATTTGTATTTTGATCAGCCGAACCGATATCTATTTACTGAAAATGAAACGAATACAGAAAAATTATTTGGAGAGCCCAATACACAACCCCGGGTAAAAGATTCGTTTCATCATGCGGTGATTCAGCGCGATTTTTCCAATGTAACAGAAGTGAACAAGGGAACAAAATTTACGCCTTTATTCGAAAATAGCATTCCTGCAAAAGGCTCGCTCGAAATTAAACTACGACTGACCAGACAAGCCAATCAACAGGATCCTTTGGGTAAAGTATATGAAGATGGATTTAAACTTCGCCAGCAAGAATCGAATACGTTTTTTAAAGATCTGATCAAATTAAATGTACCGAAAACAGATACAGATGATTTAGTCAATATTCACAGACAATCACTGGCAGGTTTATTATGGTCAAAACAATATTTCAATATTGACATACCGAAATGGCTCGATGGAGATAAAGGACAACCTGCGCCACCGGCATCAAGGAAAAATGGAAGGAATCATCAATGGATGCATCTCAACAATGTGGATATCATCTCCATGCCGGATAAATGGGAGTACCCGTGGTATGCTGCATGGGATCTCGCTTTCCATTGTGTGCCCATCGCTCAGGTCGATCCTGATTTTGCAAAAAATCAATTGATTTTATTTTTGCGTGAATGGTATATGCATCCTAACGGGCAGATCCCTGCGTATGAGTGGGCTTTTGGTGATGTCAACCCACCGGTACATGCATGGTCCTGTCTTCAGGTCTTTAAGGCAGATAAAGCAAGAACAGGTAAAGACGATTATCATTTTCTAAAAAGAGTTTTTTCGAAATTGCTTCTCAATTTTACCTGGTGGGTCAATCGAAAAGATGCACATGGTAAAAATGTTTTTGAAGGCGGCTTTCTTGGTCTTGATAATATAGGTGTGTTTGATCGGAGTAGTTCATTGCCAGGTGGAGGACATCTTGAACAAGCGGATGGAACAGCATGGATGGCGATGTATTGTCTGAATATGCTGGAAATGTCACTACTCCTTTGCGAAGAAGATAATTCGTATGAAGATGTAGCAACAAAATTTTTCGAACATTTTGTATATATCACCGAAAGCCTGAATCGTTTAGCAGAGAATTGGACAGGTGCATGGGATGAGGAAGAAGGATTTTTCTATGATATTCTTGCCTTGCCAGACAATGAATTTATTCCACTCAAAGTGCGATCGCTTGTTGGGCTGAGCACCATGTTCGCAGCACTGCATATCCCGGATTCGATGCTCAATAATGTTCCTGAGTTTAAAGCACGCCTTGATTGGTTTGTACGTTACAGAAAAGACATCACGCATCATCAGGTTATTGAAACTTCAGAAGGTAAAAAGGGAATACTTCTTTCATTGACGCCAAAGAAAAGACTGGAACGTCTACTCCGAGCTATGCTGGATGAAAAGGAATTTCTTTCCCCTGGCGGTATTCGTTCTGTTTCAAAAATTCATGAGAATCCTTATTCTGTTCGCATTCAGGGTCAGGAATTCAATTTGCAATATGAACCCGGAGAAGGAAAGACTTCTTTGTTTGGTGGAAACTCAAATTGGCGGGGACCCGTATGGTTTCCGATGAATTATCTGATCATTCAGTCCCTGCGTGAGTACTATTCTTATTTTGGAAATGATCTCAAAGTGGAATTCCCTACAAATTCAGGAATAAAAAAAGATCTTCACGCAGTAGCAACTGCGGTGAGTGATCGTCTTATTTCGATGTTCCGGTTACAAAAAGATGGAAGTCGTCCTCTGCATGGAAATGAAGATTTTTATGTGTCAACTGCATCGAATCGTGATCTTATCCTTTTTTACGAATATTTTCATGGCGATACTTCTTGTGGAGTCGGTGCTTCACATCAGACAGGATGGACGGGGCTGGTGGCTGAATTGATCAGGGAAGTTCATGGAGAGTAAAAATTGTAATAAAACATTCTAAAAAATCTTAAATCAAATTACGTGCTGACATTTAATAATCCGGGATTCGCAGAGCTTGCAGAAAAAGAGTGGCTCGTCACCAATGGACTTGGTGGCTATGCAGCATCTACACTCTCAGGAGCTAATACAAGGCGATACCACGGTCTGCTCGTTGCAGCATTACGACCTCCAACGGAAAGAACGGTCATCGTTTCAAAAATTGAAGAAACCATCATAGATCAACATGGTGTCCGAACGGATTTGTCATCTAATCAATATAAAGGCGTAGTTCATCCGCAAGGATTTGCTGCTGTATCCGAGTTTAATCGGGATCCATTACCTGTCATAACCTATACAACAGCAGACTGGAAACTTTCGAAGACAATTAGTATGGTATACGGATCCAATACGACTATTGTTGAATATCAAAACCATGGACAAAAATCATTAAAACTTGAACTCAATCCTTTTTATGTCTACAGGGATTACCATAGTCTTTTTGCGCAACAGGATAAATTTGATTTTTATAGGGAAGAAAAAGAAAGTAATATCTCGGTGATGTATCCTCATCATGGTGCGCCTCCTGTGTATGTCCAGTGTCCCGGTAGTGTTTTTAAAGCAGAAAGAATTTGGTATAAATATCTGATATATGCAAAAGAAACCTACAGAGGTCTCGATGATCATGAGGATGTATGTTCTAATGGTATTTACATCATTGAATTAAAACCTGGAGAAAAAGGACATATTGTTTTTACTGTCGATCAGCATCAATTAAATCAATCCTGGTCGGTATTACTGGAAGCTGAAAAAACCAGAATTGCTGAAATAAGAAATGACAACAGGCAGACAGTACCACAAGGATTATCAAAGGAAGATATTCAGTTTTATCAGGATTTAAAGATCTCCGGTAATCAATTTATTGTGCAACGTGCTTCCAATGGTGGACAATCTATTATCGCAGGATATCATTGGTTTACAGATTGGGGAAGAGATACAATGATAGCGATGCGAGGTCTTGTTATCTCAGCAGGCAAGCAGGATCTCGCTAAGAATATCATCAATACCTTTCTGATGTATCTGAAAGATGGACTGATACCTAATCGATTTCCTGATCAGGGAGAAACACCAGAATACAATACGATTGATGCTTCATTGTGGCTCTTTATCGTCCTCCATGAATATCATCAGAAATTTAATGACTATGCATTTATTAAAGAATGTCTTCCCAAGCTGAAAGAGATCCTGACCTCATATCGGGATGGTAGCCATTTTAAAATTCATATGCTTGAAGAGGGCTTGATCTTTGGAGGTGAGGGGCTGTCACAATTAACATGGATGGATGCAAAGGTGGGTGATTATGTTGTGACGCCAAGACATGGTTGTCCTGTCGAGATCAATGTGTTGTGGTATAATGCGATTCGCATCTATCTCAATTTCTTAAAACTTGGTAAGATGAAAGATGATGGATGGGAATCTCTTTCGATAAAAGTCAAGTCTGCATTTCGCCAGTATTACCTGAATACAAAAGGATATTTGAATGATGTGATTATTCCTGGCGAATATGCTGATGATGCTAATCGGCCAAATCAGATTTATGCGTTGAGCCTTCCGTTTCAAATACTGACGGACGAAGAAAATAGTAGTGTCATGTATCAGGTCACCACGAAATTACTGACGCCTTATGGATTGCGCTCGCTAGCCATGGATCACCCGGATTTTATTGGAACCTATGGAGGCGATCAGTGGCATCGAGACAAGGCCTATCACCAGGGTACGGTCTGGACATTTTTAATCGGCGAATATTTTATGGCTTATCTCAGGATAAATAAATATTCTGCTAAAGCTAAAAAACAAGTGCTTTCGTTGATGAGTTCGCTGAAAGAACATTTCTATCATGAGGATTGTATAAATGGGTTGTCCGAAATATTTGATGGAGGCACACCGGGGCCGGGGAGAGGTTGTGTGCACCAAGCCTGGTCTGTGGGAATGTTGTTACTCGTATTTGATGAAATGAATGTGATGCCCTCATCAGAAAGTAAGCAGGTTGAAAAGATAAAAACCAAACCTGTGATGAAAGTAAAATCAATACAGCGCATCGAAAAGAAAACGCCTTTGAGGAAAATTGAAAAAAGGAAGACATTAAAATCAAATCCAAAAAAGAAATCATAAATGACTGCGGCGTTGAGAAATTTTTGGCGCGTTTATTTGATTGAGGCCTGGGCGCTAGGTATGTTCATGATCTCCGCTTGCTTTTTTGTTATCCTGTTCGAACATCCGCTTAGTCCTCTACATAGAGCCATCGACTCTGCGTTTGTTCGACGTGTTTTTATTGGATTGGCTATGGGCATAACTGCGGTTGGTTTAATTAATTCAGGATGGGGTAAAAAATCCGGTGCGCATATGAATCCTGCAGTGACCATTGCATTCTGGCATTTACATCGGATTTCGGGGGCTCACGCATTTTGGTACATTCTTGCGCAGATCATTGGCGGTACATTGGCTGTTTTTATGGTTAAAGCATTAGTTCCGACATTGATCACAACACCGGAAGTAAATTATGTGGCCACCAAGCCGGGCATGCAGGGATTGTTGTTTGCGTTTGGTGCTGAATTCCTGATGGCATTTATTTTATTTTATACTGTTCTCACCCTCAGTAATTCATCTAAAGCAGCGTGGACCGGGATATGCGCAGGGGCTCTTGTCTTTATTTTTATTTCGTTGGAAGCTCCTCTTTCCGGGATGAGTATTAACCCTGCCAGAACAATCGCATCTTCTTTGCCATCACATATCTGGTCGGGATGATGGATATATTTGACTGCCCCGGTCCTTGGGATGTTGTTAGCAGCCCATATCTTTCGAATGAAATTTATGAAGCATCACGATGGTTCATGCGTCGGATTGAAATGCCTTTTATCAGGTAAAGCGGATGATTGTGAAACATATGAAATTTTATTCCCCCCAAAATCAGATGAAAATCGCTTTTCCGTCCAGAATAAAATTAAATAATCGTCAAAAGTTACCCTTGTAACATCCCCACATCTCTTTCAATCTTACTTTTGCCTCATCATCAATTTATAAATTCAGCACTATCAATCATGCAAAGAACTATTCTTATCACAGGTTCAAATGGAAATTTAGGACAGGATGTCATTTCAACCTTGTCTGCTGCAGGTCATCGTATCATTGCCACTATCGGTTCAGGGGATATACCGGAATCACTGAAGCAACAAACCATTTCCCAACATCGTGTGGATCTGTTGAATGAAACCGCTGCAGACACGTTTGTCAGGGAGTCTATTGAGCTGCATCCACAAATAGATGCCGCTGTATTATTAGTTGGAGGGTTTGCTATGGGCGGTATTGATGTGACGAATGAAGCCATGCTGGACAAACAGATCTCGTTGAATTTTAAGACTGTCTGGTTTATTATTAAACCTCTCATCGCTCATTTCAAAACACTTGGCGGAGGGCAGATCATTATGATAGGGGCCAGACCAGCTATTCAACCTGAGGAAGGAAAGAATGTGGTGGCCTACGCACTTTCTAAATCATTACTTTTCTCTCTGGCGGAAATAATCAATAATGATGGAAAAGATTTCGGCATCACAGCCTCTATCATTGTTCCGGGTGTCCTTGATACGCCACCAAATCGTAAGGCAATGCCTGATGCCAATTTTAAGGACTGGGTGAACACTTCAGTAGTGGCAGATTCGATCAGTTTTATACTTTCGGAATCAGGAAAAAATTTACGACAGCCATTATTTAAATTATACAACCGGTCATAATAAATAATGACCCAATCCGTCGTGATGAATCTACATGAACTATATAAACAAATTGTAATAGTGATCGAGTTGGTCGCTACAATAATGCTTGTTTTCGGTTTTATGAAGACAGCTATTTTATATTTCATCACAGAAAGCCGGCAGCTTTCAAAGACAGCGAAGCAAATGGATTTTTCTTCGCTCAGGGCTTTGCTTGGTTCATATATTTTAATGGGTCTTGATATGTACATCGTGGCGGATTTGATCCATTCATTAATTGAGCCCACCATGCAGGATTTATTGATGCTAGGACTAATCGTCGTTATCCGGACAGCCATCGGCTTTTTTCTCAGTAAAGAAATTGTAGAAATCAGGCATGCTAAATCTTCAGGACATGTATAATTTTCTTTCGATCATAGCAGTTGTTTTTGTGAATTGCTTTTACGTTTATATCTTCTGTGGATTTATTTTTTCCATCTGGTTTTTGAGTGTCGGAGCAAAAAAACTTGATCCGGGAATAGACGAAATAGGGTGGGGAACAAAGTGGATATTTATTCCGGGCTCCATGCTATTGTGGGTTTATTTATGGATCAGGATCAAAAAAACAAAATGGAAGTAAAAGACAGCAATGGAAACCTGCTCAGC
>JBDUDG010000160.1:0-7208 GCA_040003045.1 Saprospiraceae bacterium
CGCAATCCTTCAGAAAATGGCAGAGTATTCAGATACTCGACCAGGGCAATACGATATTTCATAAAAATGCTTTCAATTTAAGATCGGCAGCTCCACGTAGCCGCGATATGCAGTGTCCTCTTCAAATGAGTGATCACTCCAGTCTTTTAATTCGTGGTAAAGGGTGTCCCTTTCGATTGGAATTCGTCCCGCACTTTTGATCAGCGTTACCAAATCGTAAGTACTCATCGAAGGTTTTTGCTCTTCTGAGCCGGCCATACTATAAATCTTCGTGGTGTCATCGATTGTACCATCAAGGTCATCCACGCCAAAATTCATCGCGACCTGTGCCATAGATCTTCCCAACATCGGCCAATAAGCTTTGACATGTGGAAAATTGTCAAGATAAATTCTGCTTACCGCATAATTCTTCAAATCTTCAACAGTAGTGGACTCTTCGAGGTAAGACATTTCATTTTCCTTATTCCTGAATTTCAATGGAATAAAAGTCTGGAACCCTCCTGTGCTGTCCTGCAATTCACGAAGACGACGCATGTGATCCACGCGGTGCCAGTATTTTTCAATGTGGCCATAGAGCATGGTCGCATTAGATTTTTGGCCAAGGTCATGCCATATTTCATGGATTCGAAGCCATTGATCAGCATTGCATTTGTCAGCCGCTATTTGTTCCCTGATCTCAGGATGAAATATTTCTGCACCACCACCGGGTATACTATCTACACCGGATTCAAGTATGCGTTGCATGCCTTCTTCGTATGATACTTTTGCTTTTTTGAAAATATAATGATACTCGACAGGCGTCAATGCTTTGATGTGCAGATCAGGTCGGTGCTCTTTGATTTTTTTAAATAATGTGCAATAAAAATCAAGATCATATTGAGGCATCACACCACCTACGATGTGTACTTCAGTAACGGGTTTTCCATCATACGATTTGACGATATTGAGCATGTCATCCATGGAATATTCCCATCCCTCTTCACGGTTTTTTATTAATCGCGAATAGGAGCAAAACTTACACGTATAGATACAAACATTGGTAGGTTCAATATGAAAATTGCGGTTGAAAAAAGTCTTATTCCCATTCATCCGCATGCGCACTGTGTCAGCAAGGATACTCAGAAAGGATAACGGAGCATCTTCAAAAAGCATAATGGCATCTTCATCAGAGATGCGTTTTCCATTCATTACTTTGTCACGTATCACCAACAACCCTGACGAAAGAGAATCCACTTTAATCAAACCAATGATATCATTTTCATTATTCCTCACTTCAGACATAGCGCTCAAAGATGTTTTATTATTTCCTTAGCTTTTTCAGCATCGGAGGGAACCCGGGAAAGTATTGACAGACGTTCAGTGATGTGGGAGGCCGAAAATTCGAGAGGCCATAATTTCTTTAAAAGAATACCCAATTCCTGAATAGAACTGTAAATATGCAATGCTTTATCCAGATCAGTATGTGTTAAGCTGTTTTCGTTGGCGGCAATGAATCTGCCCTGATACAAAGCAGGAAATAATTTCACCTTCATTCCCGACGGATGCCTGCTGTGAATCAGTATTATCTGGGCATCCCGGATCAATTCTGCCATTCGTTCTGTACTAACGTTCGATTCCCGGATAAGGTTTGGATATTTCAGCAGTTTCTGCTCAAATGACGCCTCCCCTGCCCTTCCGGCCACAATGACCGGATATCGATCCCCAGGTGGGATGTTTTTGAGCACCTCTAGCAGTGATTTTTGATTGATTTCAACAGAGAGATCGCCCTGGTACAAAAGGTATTTTCCCCGGCCTCCAGGCAAATTCGTTTCTGAAAATCCATGAAAAACTGGCAAATACGTACATGTCGACCCTTTTGCACAAAACCAATCATTATCATGTTTTGAAATGGCAAAAATCGAATCAAAAGTCATTGCATTATTGCTTTCATACCGTTCCAGCGCTAATGCCTCACGCTGAAAAAACAAATAATGGAAGCGCTGACTTTCCCGCACAAGCTGAGCATAATATTGATGTTCGATGTTGTGCGCCCTCAGAAATAATTTCCTTCCACCCAGATCCTGAGCAAATCCTGTTGTATGTATCCCTTCAAACAAAACAGGTGCAAGATGATCCTTCAGCCGTTTCAATAACATCGGATTCTTTCTTGAAGCAACGATATAAGGCTGACCCGGAAACAATAAGGCCGGCCATGACATTCGGGGATAATAATGGACTTCACTCACCACCTCCTTTATAGCATCATGTGGCTTGAACATACCATACACAAAACAATGCAGCATGATCTTCACTCCCTGCTGGTGTAGCGCCCTCACCCTGTTCCACACATCGATAGCGCCCCCGTAATCAGCGGGATAAGGAACGCCAAAAGAAATGATATGAAGATCAGGAATGGCCATAAGGTCAGAATCTAAATTGTATGCCTGAATGCAAAATTAATCTTACCTTTCTCATGCCCGGCATATTGTAACGATGCACTTAGGCGAAGGTTGCTCTCAAAACCAACGAATTACATTCTATTTTTTAACAAAACATTAGGCTGATGCTTAGATGTCTACTCCTGTTTAGCATTTCGATTTTGGTTTGTTCCGGCGCACATATTTTTGCCCAAACGACACTTCGGGGTGAAGTTTTTGATGCTGATACCGGTGATCCGGTCATTGGAGCTAATATCGCCCTCCTTGGTACACAGACCGGCACAGTGACAGATTTCGACGGCCAATATACCCTGAGGACCGATTTGCCTCTCCCTCTTTCGATTGAGATTAGTTACACAGGTTATGAAGCGACCAAAGTGGATTTCACCGAAAATGCTGCTTTTAAAAGAACAAAATTAAGTCCGGCCAGCATTCTCATTGATGCAGTGGAAGTTGTAGGCAGCAGGATTTTGGATAAACAAAAAGAATCGCCGCTCACCGTAGAATCGCTCGATTTACTAGCCATCAAGCAGACACCTAGCGCCAATTTCTATGACGGTCTTGGTGCGATGAAAGATGTGGATCTCACTGCCGCCAGTCTTGGATTCAAGATCATTAATACCAGGGGTTTTAATTCTACAAGTCCTGTTCGTTCTCTGCAGATCATCGATGGTGTGGATAACCAGGCACCGGGCTTGAATTTTTCTTTGGGTAATTTTTTAGGTTCCTCAGAGCTTGATATTTTAAAAGTAGATATCATCGTCGGTGCAAGTGGTGCTTATTATGGACCGAATGCATTCAATGGTGTGATCAGCATGGAAACAAAAAATCCATTTATCCATCGGGGCTTATCAGGTATGATCAAATTTGGTCAACGCAATATGATCGAAGGAGCACTCCGGTATGCAGATGCGATAAAGAATAAAAGAGGACTTGATTTTTTCGCATATAAATTTAATTTTTTTGCTTTTAGAGCGGACGATTGGGAAGCAGAAAATTATGATCCGATCACTGCAAGTCGTGTCCCTGCTTCGAATCCGGGCAGATATGATGCTGTCAATATCTATGGCGATGAATACTTTTCTCTCAATGACGTAACACACAGCAGCTCACATCTCATCTCTGATCCGGGTCTTGGTAATTTTTACCGTATAGGATACAAAGAGAAAGATCTTGTTGATTACAATACGAGAAATTATAAAGCAAACGCTGCATTCCATTTTCGTATAAATCCTGCTCAGGGCGTTGAATCACCGGAACTAATTTTTTCTTCAAGCTTTGGTTCTGGTACTACAGTTTATCAGGGCGACAATCGCTTCAGTCTTCGTGATATACTATTTTTCCAAAACCGGATTGAATTCAGAAAGAGAGACCGCTACTTCATCAGGGCTTATGCAACCAATGAGGATGCAGGCAAGTCTTACGATCCATATTTTACAGCACTGCGTTTGCAGGCGATGACAAAGGACAATACAAACTGGGCATTCGATTACAGACGCTACTGGAAAGGAGTGGCCAATTATCCTAAAATCATGAGAGAGCTTGGATATCCTGTGCCTATTTATGATCCTCTCACCATGACGACCACTTTTGATGTAGCCGGAGCTGAACAATGGCTCATCACACATGCAGACAGTCTTACCAGATGGCATACCCTTGCAGCTGAATATGCGAACACAAAAAATATTCACACCGAAGATGGAGTCAGCGATTTTCTCCAACCAGGCACTACTGCATTTCAAACGGCATTTGATGATATCACTTCGAGATACAATAATGAAGATGGCGGCACGCGGTTTTTTGATAAATCTGCCTTGTACCATGTGCATGGTGAATACACTTTCAATCCGCGATTCGTATCGGAGATCAAGGTAGGTGCCAATTATCGTCTATATGCGCCAAATTCAAATGGGACGATTTTCAGTGACTCCGCCGGAATTCAGATCAGGAATAGTGAAGTAGGATTCTATGCCGGTGCGCAGGAGAAATTTATTGACAACAAGCTCATTGCTTCTGCCACATTCCGCATGGATAAGAATGAAAACCTCAATTGGATTCAAACACCTGCAGCGAGTCTTGTTTACAAACCTGTTGAAAATACATATTTGCGTCTTTCTTTTTCAAGTGCTCTTCGCAATCCAACACTTACTGATCAATATCTCAATCTGAATGTTGGACCAGCCACCCTGGCAGGAAATATCAACGGCGTCGACAGCTTACTGACCATTAATTCTTTTATTGACTTTTTGGATAATCGGAATTTCAGTGCGCTTGAATATTTCAGTATCGATCCGATCAAACCTGAACGTGTCAAAACTATTGAAGGTGGTATTCGCACCACATTGTTCAAATCATTGTTTGTTGACCTTGGTTACTATACAAATACCTACAAGGATTTTCTTGGATACCAGATTGGGATCAAGAGTGAGATTAATGTCAATGACCCTTTGGCATTTCCAAAAAATACAGTGGTCTATCGTTATGCTGCCAATTCTAAAACGAAGGTGAAAACACAAGGGTTTAGTATAGGTTTAAATTATTATCTCAACCAGATTTTCACATTGAATGGCAATTATAGTTTCAACCAATTGACGAAAGTGGATGAAAACGATCCGATCATTCCTGCTTACAATACTCCGGAAAATAAATTCAACCTGGGATTCTCTGGCAGGAATATCAATGTTTTGGATATGGGCGCGCTCAGGAAAGTGGGCTTTAGTGTCAATTACAAATGGGTGGAAGGATTTGTCTTCGAAGGATCACCCCAGTTTACCGGAAATGTACCGACTTATGATTTGCTGGATGCCCAAATTAGCGTTGATCTTGACAAACTGAATACGACCATCAAGATCGGTGCTTCAAATATTTTGGACAATAAGCACTTTGAAACCTACGGAGGGCCGTATATTGGGCGTCTTGCGTATATTAACTTCTTATACGATTTCAAAAAAGAATAAAATAAAATCTTTCACTTTTAAAAACATTCCACGATTATGAAGAGAATTTACTTTGCCGCTGTTTTAATAGTTGTCTCCCTGAGCGTTTTCGCCCAGAATACTTTCCTTGAGGAAGTATATCCTGGTGTTACGGTTACTCAAAACCATGTTTACGGTGTGAATGCAACTATCCTGGCTTTTCCGGTGACCGGCGAGGCCATTCCTCAACCTTTGGTATTTGATCTCTATGAACCCACTGGTGATGCTTCTGCACTCAGACCATTAATCATCTATTTCCATACAGGCAACTTTCTACCTTATCCACAAAACGGTGGTGTCAATGGCACAATCCGTGATAGTACTGTTGTGACTATGGCGACCAAGCTTGCAAAGACAGGTTATGTCGTAGCTTCTGCTTATTACAGACTTGGCTGGAATCCAATCGCCACATCACAGGATGAACGCGTACTCACCCTGATCAATGCTGCTTACCGAGGCGTACAGGATGCAAATACTGCGATCCGTTATTTCAAAAGATCCGTCGTAGAAGCCGGCAATCCATTCCGCATCGATACAAGCCGTATCGTGTTGTTTGGCGATGGCACAGGTGGCTATATCTCTCTGAATACCGGATCTCTTGATTCATATGTCAAGATCCCGACTGCTTCCAATGGTAAATTCCTGCTTTCTGACGGAATGGGCAATTTCTTCCCAATGATCCTCGAAGCAGTAAATGGAGATATCGAAGCTAAACATGTTGGTATCAATCCCGGTGTTCCATTTTTACCTTTCCCTGTAGGTGATACATTATGTTATCCTAACCATGTGAACTACAGTTCCAAATTTGCTGCTTCAGTCAATCTCGGCGGTGCTATTGGCGACACTGCATGGATCGATCCGGGACAACCTCCTGTGATCTCTGTTCACGTGCCATCCGATCCATTTGCACCATACAAAGAAGGACTAGTAGTAGTACCGGTCACTCCGCCTCTCGAAGTGGTTGAAGTGCAGGGTTCTTATTTAGTTTCCCTGTTGGAAAATACATATGGAAATAATTCTTCTCTGACTCCTCACAACGTGACTTCGTTCCAATATTCAGTGACGGACCAGGCAAATGCCCAAAACGATGGACTTGAAGGATTATTCCCGATCTATGGTACAGGTGGCCCTTATGACAGTGCACCATGGAATTTCTGGGATCCGGCTACAAACGTAAACAGCGCAGCAGGTTTTCAGCAAAACCAGAATATGACAAAAGATAAAGCTGTGACATACATGGACAGTATCCTTGCTTATGTTTTACCACGTCTTTACACTAGTCTTACACTTTCTGAGTTGACTGCTACCCATGACTTAGTGAAAGTTGGTGATGTGAGGATTGTAACTTATCCAAATCCTACTTCTGATCATGTCTTTATCGCTACTCCAAAGGAATTCCAAATCAGGACGATCGGTGTATACGATCTGAAAGGAACATTGGTGAATTCCAGTACCGGTATTAACAGCAATTACTATGAATTGTCTGTCAGGGGTTTACCTGCCGGGCAATACACGCTCCGATTTGAATTTGACAAAGGCATTGCCGCCAGACAAATTGTGGTGAAATAAAATTTTGAGGCCTGTTGGCCGTTAAATATCAGACAAAAGTCTGCGTTACAAAAAGAAGAGACGCTATTAATCGCGTCTCTTCTTTTTGATATGCAGGCTTTTCTTTTTCAATTGAATCTTGTAGAACTATCTTTGACGTCACGATGCAGTTTTTATATCCGTCCTTCCTTTGGGCATTAACAGCACTTTCCATCCCGATCATCCTGCATCTGTTCTATTTCAGGAGATATAAGAAGGTGTATTTCAG
>JBDUDG010000161.1:0-7180 GCA_040003045.1 Saprospiraceae bacterium
CGGCTAATGGATTTCCATTTTTGCCTGTAGCTAATTGATAAGGAATTAAATTAGGTACACCAGTATTGAATATCGGCCACAGATCCACTGAACGCGGCGCACCGGCTGATGGCAATAACAAAGTTCCAAAAACAGCATCATCCAAAGCAGTACCAGCCAATGCAGCGTTGCCTTTCAAACCATAGAGACCATCATGTCCATTTCTGAAGTCAAACGATCCTAAAGAAGCAGATTGAATTCGAAGTCCTTTGAATGCTGGAACTGCACCACCGAACTGGCTATCATCCATGTACAAAGCCAATTCAGGATTGTAAAAGAAATTGCCATAAGTAGACAGCAAACCAAGATCCTGGTAAGGTGTGAGGAAGTTCCACTGGTCCTTATAACCAACCGGGATAACTGCTTCGTTAGTCAAAGGCATGCCTAATCTTGAAACTTGTACCCAGTCACCACTGTCATCCGGATTTGTTCCGTCTGCTTGAATGGTACGAATGGATTTGCGGCTTGCAGATGCCCATACGCCAATGACGAAATCGCCATCAAGAATGTTGGTGGCCTGATTTACGCTTTTGCCATCTTTCTGGAGAAGGCTGATCGGCACCTGGATAGCAATCGTATGTACATTATATTTTGCAATTCCGTCTCTTACCTTGCCGCTTTGACGTGGAGCATCTCCAAGATCAAATATTCCACCAAGGTCTACAAAGAAAGGATCGTCAACCGGTCCGCAAAAAACGGATTCGCCTTGTGGCGTAGAATGAATAGCTGCAGTCATCAATGTGTGATAATCCGGAGATCCCAGACCTGCACTGCCTTCGATCGAACGGGGACCGATATTATTCGGTGGCACAATACCATCTGTGATCACAGTGGCGAAAGTAGCACCCCCATCCATACTGCGTTCCATCGTGTAGGTGGTCTTTTGATTCTGAGCACCTAAACGGATGTTGAAGAATGTAGTAGGATCTTCATTCACCTGATCGAATGTGAAACGGTAGATGATATCATCACCAGGAGTGGTGACATCGTTGTCGATGTGGATTTCATACCTGATGTTCTGTCCAAAATTGAAATAGTTAGGACCGCCATAAGGCAATTCAGCAGGAATGTAATTAGCTATGATCGTGATCATATCTGGTCTGTCCGGACTCCTGAAGGCGTAGAGGTCGGTGTTATCTGCCAGTGGATCATTAGCGATGAGAGGAGCCTCCCGATGGCTTGAAGCCGATAAGGAGCAAGTCAGGAAAAGAAACAGCATACTGATGATGCCGGCTTTCCTCCCGATAAAATCAAAGTAATGTTTTGTACTCATCATGTTTGGTTTGGAAAATAGTTAAATAATAGTTTGAAATGAATTAGGATATAATTTTCACATCCTGACATACATACGTCCGTTTTGTGAACCTTGGATTGCGTGTTTTCGATTTATTTAAAGAAATCATAATTTGTACTGAACAGAAATCTCAATATTTTGGATTGGGTTATATTATTTAAATAAAACATTATACTATTCCAATAAAAAGCCACTTTTACAGCTCCTAATTAGTGGAATTGAATCTTTAAACGAGGAAAATTATTTCCTTTAAAAGAAAAATGTAGCGCTTCCTTTTATAAATAATGGAGTACCAGGTGTATAATGAAGCTCGGAAACAGGCGCAGGTTCATCAAATAACCGGCTTTCAGTATCAAATTGAGCTTCATTCCAGTCCACATTAAGAATGTTCTCGAGAGTAATGCCAAATTCAGCATTCTTTGCTTTATAAGTCACTCCACCATCCAGCAGGAAATAACCCAAAGCAGTCACTGTATTGTTTTCATTGGCCGGTCTGTCACCTACCAGACGATATCTAAGACTCGCATTGAATCCTTTTCCGAATTTAGTAGTGATACCTGCTATACTCGTAAAAGTCGGAGCTAATGGAATATAGTTTTCCCCTTCTGCATCATCGCGGCTGCGTGGCACTGTGTAATTCATGTCAATATCAAGGAAAAACCATTTAGCTGCCTGGTAGCGTGCAGAAAAATCAAGTCCATAGCGGCGTGTTCTTCCGGAAGGTTCTACGACCGCTTCATCACCTACATATACAAATTCCTGATCAAGATCCAGGAACCAACCGGCAACATTCAGGAGCAGATTGTGTGTAGGTTTAATGAAAGTACCTACATCAATGCCATATGCTTTAGGAAGAATTTGAATTCCATCTTGTGGAACAACTACGCGTGCATCATTAGAATGAAAACCTATCCCTGTTTTCACATAGAGTTGCATACTTTCATTGGCATTATAATACAGGTTTAATTTCGGGCTAAATGTATTGGCATTGACTACGGGATGACTGTAAAGACTGTCTAAAAGATTGACATAACCGAATGCAAACTGATCAAAACGAAGACCTGCATTGATTGAAAAACGATCACTCACCTTAAGTACTTCATCAATATATAGAGCAGCATTCAATTCATCGATATTACCTAAAGCATAATCGCCTAAGAATGTATTTCTCTTTTGGGTATGAGCAAGTTCACTATTTTTTGCTTTATCGAAACGGATATTCATACCACCTTCAGAACGCAATGACATTTTACCCAGGTAAGTTTCTTTACTGTAAGACAGATTGTAACCATACAAATCCCTTCCTTCGGCCTGGTGTATTTCATCGCCATGAACAGGATCTTTGAGGAAAAAAGTGAAATTGGAAAAAAGACTGAATTGATATCGCGTGTAATAAAACTGGTTGCGGAGCTGGGCACCGTTTTCCATCATTTGCAGCAATTGAATATTGGCATTCGTTCGCGCTGTATTTCCACCTTCATTATCATCGATGGCTCCAAAGCGAGGTATTAATCCACTCTTCACTGCTCTGTCCGGAATCTGTCCGGAAGCTTCCCAACGACTACTGAAAGTCGAAAGCGAAATGGTCAATACTTTATTATCACCAATCAAACCATTGTATTTACCCATCAGATTGATCCGGTTGAAATGCTGTGGACTTTCGAAAGGGCCATTTGTAAAAGTGAGATCAGAGGCAAAGTATGCATTGCTATGATTGTCAGGATTGTTTCCAAGAAGGTCGATCAAACCAACCGCGCGATAAGAATCAAATCTTCCGGCTTCAAGTTTTATCGAACTACGATCAAGTGCATTTTTGGTGATGAAATTAGCGTACCCGGCTGTGCAAAGATCTCCTTGTTGCGTGTAGTAAGGGCCTTTGTTGAAATCTACATAATCAATTAATTCAGGGATCAGGAAATGCAGGTCTGCATAACCCTGTCCGTGTGCATGGCTGACCATATTCACTGGCATCCCATCAACAGATACCCTGATATCTGTTCCATGATCAATATCGAAACCTCTCAAATAAATTTGCTCTGCCTTTCCTCCGCCTGCGTGCTGTGCCGTCACTAAACCCGGGATCATTCTCAGGATATCCTGGGATGAGTGGGTGGGGCGTAATTCCAGATCTATTTTGCTAATGATTGTCATGGTTTTTGAAATATCACGTTGATTATTCACGACAACTTCTGATAAATTCAGAACCGCTGGCTTTAATTGGACGT
Organism: Saprospiraceae bacterium; assembly: GCA_040003045.1. Lineage (GTDB taxonomy): Bacteria > Bacteroidota > Bacteroidia > Chitinophagales > Saprospiraceae > Opimibacter. The sequence goes on from JBDUDG010000161.1 coordinate 3,559, forward strand.
CAATCTTGACATTAGATGTGGCATGAACTATTTGCGTTTCATAGCCAAGAAAAGAAATCGTCAGATCGTATGAAGCTTCGTCGAGGTCAGTTATTTTAAATGCCCCAAGCTCGTCAGTGACCGTTCCTTTTTCTACAGAAGGTATAAAAACTGTTGCCCCGGTTACAATTTCACCAGTTGTGGCATCTGTTACTCTGCCAAGGATCACATTGTGAGCATTAGCCGTAAAAGCCTGTAACAAGAAGAGGGAGGCGAACAGGAAAAAGGTCGGGATAGTTGAAATTTTCATTTTGAATGTGAATAACGGTTAAGCATGATATTCCTGGCAGAAAGTATTCAATGGGAGAACTTTAGTTCCAAGAATCTTATTGACATCCCTACATACGTTAGTTAAGCCCTTTTGGTTTTAGGCAAAAAAATCCTTTCGGATATAAAAATTTACAAATCCGATCTTAAGGAATCTGGTACAGACCAAAACTGTCATTCTTGCCGATCAATAGCAGATTGGGAAGATTGGCTACCGGAGAAATAATATGAGTTATCCCCATGCTTTTCCACTGTTCTATTCTTTCAGAAGAAAGAGAGGATAATAACCTTTCAGCTTGCTCTGAAAAATTTACCCCAATTTTTTTTGACGCAAGATTGTAATCATAAACATTGCCTATTCTCTCATACCATTCTTTCAGAAAAGCTTCCGTGTGTATCATTGCTTTATAATCCACATAGCTACTTCGTTTGGAATACCATCTGAAAGCAGTCAGATCAGGAGGAACTATAAAAACAGCACTTTCAGGAGTTTTCGCAAAAGCCATTTTACTTATAGCCACCTCGTCAGAAATGGAAGAACTCCATGGAAACATATAATCAGGCTTTGCCCCAAAGGATCCTGACAACCTATAAAAACAAACGAAAGCTAACAGCAATGCAGGTAAAATCAGGCTTAGCTTTTTTGAAAAGACATTTATGAAATCTACCTTTTCCAAATAAGAAATTATGGCAACAAATGCAAAGGCTTCAACCCATATTGTAGTTTTCCACCATTGTGTATACAGAACTAACGGTAATCTAAATATTTCAACACCGATTTCATAAATACCACAACAGGCAACAATGGCCAAAAAAGCATATCGCAATTTCCCCGAATAAAAAGTGATGCAAGTTATTGCAAAAATAAGCCCAATAAGCAGATGAATCCATCCAAAATAAGAAGCGAAAAAATGATGAGACAACCGGAACTCCATAATGTCCATGAAAGTCTTTGGATCCGAATGACTTCCATTGTTGCTGATCAGTAAATAAAACCAAATGATGTTGCCTGACATGAAAAGTAGTATGGATTTCCAGGGGATCAATTTAGTGCCACCTTTTCTCCAGGATTCCAAAAGCAGAGCAATTGTCGTAAAAAGAAATACTTGTAATCCCACCAGTGGCTGTAACAATCCAGCCAGAATTAATAAAACAGACCATACGCCATATTTCTCCTTTAGCCAAAAATAGATCGCCCACGATGCCAATGCTTTTGCCGGCACGCTTGGAATAAAAGAATTGTAATACAATTCATTCGACCCGGTGGATGTATGAAATCCTAAAGTCAAAATCAAACCAATACATATCCATTGCAAAGATCTATTCTTAATAAAGCAAGATGCAATGTAGATCCATGCCAGTATTAATCCTATTCCTGATGTCGCATGCCAAAGCCAAACAAGCCATGGTCGCTCATAACCAAAATAACGTAATAGAAAGTGAAAAATAGTCCGTTCGTTTGTTCCACTTGCCAGATAATTTTGAACATAGTGATCATTGGCGTAAGCTCCCGGATGATCCTGAGCCCATAAGCACGGCAGGATCTGCGTCTGATCGCCCTGACCATATTGGTATCCCTGGTAAACCAGCACTGTGGCATAAAGAATGATGGCAGCAAGCAGATTTGTTGTGAAATCTTTTCGGAAGAATGGCATAGATGATCAAAAGTAAGAGGTTCCACCAGATTTTCAGGATCGACCCTAGTGCCATCAGCACGACAGATTTTGTTCGCAATGATTTTAATCATTGCTAATATTATCCTGCCATCGGCACGACAGATTTTGTTCGCAATGATTTTAATCATTGCTAATATTATCCTGTCATCGTACGACAGATTTTGTTTGGAATGATTTTAATCGTTGCATTAATGATTTTTTTCGAAATGATTTTAATCGTTGCCATGTTGATTTTGGATAAAGAAGAATTATTCCTTTACTTAGCATCAATGAAACAGCTTTCGATGGAGGCGCTCCAGCGGCCAGCGCTGGAAGAATATAAATCATCCGACAAAATGCCGGTTGTCATCGTGCTGGACAACATACGATCTGGTCTAAATGTAGGTGCAATATTCAGGACCTGTGATGCATTCTCTATAGAAGCAATTTACCTGTGCGGTATTACGGTCAAGCCACCGCATGCTGAAATCCTGAAAACTGCTCTTGGGGCTACAGCATCTGTCACCTGGTATTATCATGAGAGTACCATCGACGCACTGCAGACTTTGTCTACACGAGGTTATAATCTTGTCCCTGTCGAACAAACTGATCATGCCATACAACTTGAACAAATGGATATGATCAGTCAGTTTCCACTCGCACTTATTTTTGGAAATGAAATGAGAGGAGTGGGTGCTGAAGTACTGAAGATGTGTGCATCTAGTCTTGAGATTCCTCAATCAGGTACAAAACATTCTTTGAATGTCGCGACTACAGCAGGGATCGTGATTTGGGAATGTTATCGTCAATGTCTTCTCCGACGATTGTCATCATGATTCTTCGTGAGACGGATGCCGGCGCTGTAGTAGGAATAATCTTTAAGCTCACCAGGTGTCCCATCTCTTCGTAAGCCATTCCATTCAGAAGATGAGAGATAGGTCACAGAAAGTAGAGGAGTCAGTGTAAATGCATCAGAAAGACCGATATCAAGACCGATGGATCCTCCGATCTTCCATTGAAGATGAGTGTCCGTGGAAAGCTCTTTCGGTGGATGATCCGGATCCCCTTGTTGACGGGTCAGTCCCTGAAGACCTACGCCTGGATTGAATTCGATAAAAAATCCCTTTTTGAACAGTTTACCGCTTTTTGAAAATGTCGGACAATGACAGTCTCCCGGAAAGTCAAAGGGATAGATCGCTGTATTCATGTCGAAATCAATTGAACTGATATATCCTTCCTGATTTGTGGAACTAATTGTGCGCCTATATCCAAGTCCTGGCCTAAACTCAAGACGTTTTTGTTTTAGTCTGAAATTATATTCAATAGAAAACTGAGCTCCATCCTGTGCTATAAGGACCGTATCCAGCGTTTTAGAGTGACCCAGAATTCCTTTCACATTTATTCCAATTTGGCTGAGGCAAAGCAAAGGCAGAAGGCAAATCAGGAAAAGAGGGAGAGTACGAGCCATATTTTGATAAACGTTTTGATTTAAAAGCTTATTATTCAACATTTTGAGTATGTTCCGAAGGTCTCTTTTTTGGAATATCTTTGCATCATCATTCATCAGCATCCTTATCCTTGCGTACAAAATCCATACATCCGAAAAAAGTAAAAATCATCACCCTCGGATGCAGTAAAAATATAGTCGATTCTGAAGTTCT
>JBDUDG010000162.1:0-7165 GCA_040003045.1 Saprospiraceae bacterium
GCAGCAGGAGACTGGATCAGAATGCATACAGACAGTACATTAAATTGGCTCTTTAATATTTTAAATATCGTTGTATCACTTGGTACCATCACTGTTTTATTTGCGATGATGTTCAGAATATTGCCGGATGCAAAGATCAAATGGCGATATGTCTGGATCGGCGCATTTGTCACTGCACTTCTTTTTGAAATTGGAAAAACACTTCTTGGATTATATTTTGGAAAAGCATCTCCCGGATCTGGATATGGTGCAGCAGGTTCTGTTATTTTAATTTTAATATGGACCTCCTATTCAGCCATGATTGTTTTTTTTGGTGCCGAATTTACAAAAGCATATTCCGATATCCATTATGGAAAAGTGCCAGCCAATGAGGTTGCAGTGAAAGACAGAGGCAGGGAAGCATAAATCCAATACTTCTTTGAAAACAACTGGCGATAAGGATGCTCAAAGCAGTGGGCTCAACCAACGCTCAACTTCTGCAACAGTCATTCCCTTTCGTTCCGCATAATCAACAACCTGATCATGTGCAATTCCACTCACTGGAAAATATTTGCTTTCGGGATGTGAAAAATACCAACCACTGACACTGGCCGCAGGATACATCGCCATGCTCTCGGTAAGAATTATTTCTGCATCATGGGTAGCATGTATAAGATCAAATAAATTTTCCTTTTCTGTATGGTCAGGGCACGCAGGATAACCCGGAGCAGGTCTGATGCCCCGATAATTCTCATCAATCAATGCAACGTTATCTAAATTTTCTTCAGGAACAAAACCCCACCATTCCTTTCTCATCCGTTCATGCATCCGCTCAGCAAAAGCTTCAGCAAACCGATCAGCTAACGCCTTTAACAATATGGCGCTATAATCATCATGTGCTTTTTCAAATTCTTTGACTTTCTCTTCAATGGAAAGACCAGCCGTCACTGCGAAGGCGCCTAAATAATCATGTTGACCGCTTTCTACCGGAGCAATAAAATCTGATAAGCAATAATTAGGCTGACCCGGAGCCTTGGTCACCTGCTGCCTTAAATGATGCACGCGCGTCAGAACCTTTTCACGGGTATCATCTGTATAAAGTATGATGTCATCTACATCACTGTTAGCTGGAAAAAGTCCAATGACGGCATTCGCCTTTATCCATTTGCCGGCTATCATCTGATCAAGCATGCTCTGTGCATCTTTCCATAGATTTTTGGCTTCCTGCCCTACAATAGGATCTTGTAATATTTGCGGATAATGTCCACTCAGTTGCCAGCTTGAAAAAAATGGTGTCCAGTCAATATATTTCCTCAACTCTGTCAGGTCATAATCTTTAAGCACCCATACCCCTTTTTTCTTTGGCACCGGTGGCACATAAAAAGTCCAGTCAGGATAGAATCTATTGGCGCGCGCAGCTTCAATAGAAAGAAATCGTTTCGTTTGTTTTCCTTCCCTCGCTATTCTCATTTGTTCATATCCTAAACGTGTCTGATCGACAAACAAGGTTCTCTTCTCTTTATCCTGTGAAAGTAATGATGAAGCGACACCAACACATTTAGATGCATCCAGCACATGCACCACAGGTCCGCTGTGATATCTCGGCTCTATCTTCAATGCAGTATGCAGGCGCGAGGTTGTCGCGCCTCCGATCAATAGAGGTAATGAAAATCCCTGCCGCTCCATCTCTGAAGCGACATGTACCATTTCATCAAGTGAAGGTGTGATGAGACCGCTGAGCCCGATGATATCCACTTTTTCTTCTACCGCAATCTTAAGTATTTTCTCTGCAGGCACCATCACACCCAGATCAAGGATCTCATAATTATTGCAAGCCAGTACGATGCCCACTATATTCTTTCCTATATCATGGACATCACCTTTCACTGTTGCCATCAGAATTTTTCCTTTGAAGGTTTGCTCTCCGTGTTTTTTTTCAGCTTCAATGAATGGTGTGAGATAGGCGACTGCAGTCTTCATGACCCGCGCGCTTTTTACGACTTGAGGAAGAAACATTTTGCCCTGCCCAAAAAGTTCTCCAACTACATTCATCCCATCCATTAACGGGCCTTCTATGACATCAAGTGGCCTGGCAAAAAGCTTTCTCGCCTCCTCGGTATCTGATTCGATATATTCTGTGATCCCTTTCACTAAAGCATGGGTAAGCCGCGACTGAACATTTTCATCGCGCCATGCTTGCTCACGATTGATTGTCTTTCCTTTGGTTTTTACTTCATCGGCATAGGTCGTCAACGCCTCAGTTGCATCAGGATCACGGTTGAAAATGACATCTTCTACAAGCTTAAGCAGAGTAGGCTCTACCTCCTCATATACCTCGATCATTCCTGCATTGACGATCCCCATATCCATGCCTGCTTTTATAGCGTGATACAGAAAGGAGGCATGCATGGCTTCACGCACCGCATTATTTCCCCGGTACGAAAATGAAACATTGCTGACACCCCCACTGATTTTTACGCCCGGACAGGCTTCCTTAATCTGCCTAGTGGCCTCGATAAAATTGATGGCATAATCATTATGCTCAGCGATACCCGTGCCGATGGCAAATATGTTAGGATCAAAAATGATATCTGCCGCAGGAAATCCTACTTCTTCTGTTAGTAATCGATACGCACGTTTACAAATAGAAACTTTACGCTCTATGGTATCCGCTTGGCCCGATTCATCAAAGGCCATGACCACTACAGCCGCTCCATATTTTCTGACAAGACGTGCCTGGTGCAAAAAAACTTCTTCTCCCTCTTTCATGGAGATGCTGTTGACGATACATTTTCCCTGCACACATTTCAACCCCGCCTCAATGATGTCCCATTTTGATGAATCAATCATGAAAGGCAGTTTTGCGATATCAGGCTCTGCACCCATCATCAGCAGGAAATCGACCATCACCTGTTTCGAATCCAGCAAACCCTCATCCATGTTGACGTCCAAAATCTGCGCTCCATTTTCAACCTGATGCATAGCCACACTCAATGCCTCTGAGTAGTTTTCATCACGTATCAACTTTGCAAATATTTTTGAACCTGTCACATTTGTCCGCTCTCCGATATTGACGAAATTGCTTTCAGGACGGATAGTGAGCGGTTCAAGGCCACTTAATTGTGTATATGGATCAGGCGAAGGAATCACCCGTGGAGGAATATTAACCACCGCATCTGCAATAGCCCTGATATGCTCAGGAGTAGTGCCGCAACAGCCGCCTGTAATATTAAAAAAACCACTTGTGCCAAATTCCCTGATCAGCTTTTGCATCACCTGTGCTGTCTGATCATATTCACCCAACTCATTCGGCAAACCAGCATTTGGAAAAACAATAATTGGCACGTTAGCTATTCGTGAAAGACTTTCTACATATGGCCGCATCTCTGCAGCACCGAGCGAACAATTAATGCCAACACAAAAAAGGGGGGCATGTGATATAGAAATCCAGAATGCTTCTATCGTCTGTCCTGAAAGTGTTCGCCCACTTGCATCCGTAATTGTACCGGATACGCCGATCAGCACATCAGCACTTGTCTCCTCTATCAAAGACGTGATCCCAAAAAGAGCAGCTTTACAGTTAAGCGTATCAAATACAGTTTCAATCAGCAAAAGATCCACTCCTCCATCGATTAGCCCTCTTGCCTGCTCACGATAAGCCGCTGCCAATTGATCAAAGCTCACTGCCCTGAAACCGGGACGATTGACATCAGGTGACATCGATGCAGTCCTGTTGGTAGGGCCTAGAGACCCGGCCACAAACCGTGGCTTTGCAGGGTTCTTCCGGGTATAGTGATCAGCTACTTTGCGTGCCAGTGAGGCGCTCGCAAAATTGATGTCATATACACTGGCCTCAGTTCCATAATCCGCCTGGCTGATTGCATTTGCATTGAATGTATTCGTCTCAACAATATCAGCACCCGCATCAAAGTATGCCCGATGAATTTCCTCGACTACATCCGGACGCGAAAGATTGAGAAGATCATGATTCCCTTTAAGATCTTGGTGCCAGTCAGCGAAACGATCACCACGGTAATCTTTTTCGGAAAGTTTGTATTGCTGCAGCATGGTACCCATGGCGCCATCCAATACAAGAATGCGGTCCTTCACCGCCTGTTTCAATTCTGCTGTTCTGTTGCCCATATCCTGTTTACTTTCTTACCGGCCATTAAGCCGATGTAGCTAAGGCATCCTTGATATAAGAAGAACTACGTGCATGCAGGTATACAGTGAGATACTGTGAACTTTATTTGACCTGAGGCCCGCATCTTCCGGGCACCGTGCCGTTCACCGGGTCGGTTGCCGCCCTGCAAAATTTGCAGGATCTCTTGATGCATGATGATACCATAAAGGTAAGCAATAACTACTCAAAACTCAAAATGTTCAATCCCCCTTTGTCAAGATATTCATGCTTCATTCTAATTTTTCAACTATCATTCAAAGTTAATTTCTGACCAAAACCATATGCCCTGGTTATGCCGATCCGAATGCATAAACATATCTTTAAGTATGGAAATCATCAGGGTAAAACCCTCCAATATCAATGAGTTGCTTACTATGAGCAGAAAGACTTTTGATGAATCTTTTGGCCACCTGAATAAACCCGAAAACATGGATTTTTATATGGACAAAGCATTTACCGTTGAAAAGCTTTTTTCGGAACTACTGAATCCATTTACCGAATTTTATTTTCTGAAAATCAATGCAGTTCATATCGGCTATCTGAAGCTGAATACACACCAGGCTCAATCAGACCTGAATGATAATTTAAGTCTTGAGATCGAACGCATCTACATTGATAGCAAGTTTCAGGGTTCTGGTTTTGGTGCGGCACTGATTGACCAGGCTAAGAAAAGATGTAAGGACCTAAGGCTTTCTTACCTATGGCTGGGGGTATGGGAAAAAAATAAAGATGCGATCAGGTTTTATCAGCGCCACAAATTTGAAATTTTTAGCTCACATCCTTTTATTTTTGGCGACGAAGTGCAAACAGATCTTTTGATGCGCTGCAATCTGGATGATTAATTAATGAGGCTATTTTGAAACAGCCAATCGTTGAAAAACCCCTAATGAAGTAGTAAGTGTAAGCGGACTTTCACCCAACCATTCACCATCAGCTTCAAAAGGAACACCGTCATTCAGAATTTCCATAGTGGAGAAATATAGAGCTATTGCTTCTTCCTGCTGTCCTACTTTGCCATTGTACAATTTTGGTAAGCTCAGCAACAGCTGCAACATTGATTTAGGCCTCATCAATAATAGTCCTGCATGATCAGATTGAGTATGAGGTAACACATACATACCACCACCACAATATTTCCCAAATCCAGCCTGGATGGTGAGCCATTGACCATTGAAATCCACACCATCTATTTTTATTGCGCCATGCCATTGATGTGGCTTCATCAGTGTTTTCAAAAGTCCTATTGGATATTTTAAACTACCAGGAATATTTACTTTTGATTTTAATAGTTCATTTACTACAGCCGCATCCAACGCTCCACCCACCATATTGAATGCATATTTACTTCGGCCATCGGGCCAGGTCACTTTTATTAAATGAAGAGGCTCTGTTTTATTCATTCTCAAAGCCGCAATAACTCTGGAACGCGTTATGCCAAATGTTCTCACCCAGTCGTTTCCAGTTCCACAAGGGAGCACACCTATCGTGATTGTTTGACATTCTTCCCCTGCCTGTTGAATCAGCAGGTTGCCGCCGTGATGCAACGTGCCATCACCTCCACAGAAAAGAAAGTTCCGGCCCCCTTTATTTAAACATTCAGCCAATACATCAGAAAGTTGCTCAAGAGAATTAGTTTGCCAGGCGGCATACCAAATATGATTTTTTTCAAAAAGATCAAGCCATTTCTTCCAACTCCTCGCAAAGCATGTTGATTCATTTATGATCACATTCCAATGGGTGCCTTCCGTCATACATGAAAGAAACGCAAATTTCCTGTTACTCCCGTTTTCATTTACACAACCCGTTATTCCGGCACACAGTCAGGCGTTATACGCCAAAATAGTGTCAGATATCCAACACTATCAGCATGTTAAGGTTAATTTAACGCTGCCGAAAATCCCGGACATACGAAATCATTTAGGCAGTTATGTTTGTTAATTACCGTACTTCAATTATTCAAATCCACTTATATGAAAGAACGTCTGTTTTTGATCGCCCTCATGATCGGATTGTTCATTATTCCATCCGAATCGCATGCTCAACTCTTTGGGCAGAATAAACCAAGGTATAGATCATTTGAATTCAATGTCCTTGAGACACCGCATTATGATATCCATTCTTACACCCAAAACAAACAAGCCCTCCAACAAATGGCCGATTGGGCTGAGATCTGGTATGGAATGCACAGTGCTGTGTTGAAGGATACATACGATGTCAGAAACCCGATCATCCTCTATAACAATCATGCAGAATTTCAGCAGACAAATGCAATCTCTGGCGACATAGGCATCGGAACCGGTGGTGTGACGGAAGGGTTTAAAAACAGGGTTGTGATACCTTTCACAATGATCAATCAGCAGAATCAACACGTACTCGGTCATGAACTCGTACACTCCTTCCAGTATCATAAGATTATCTCTGGTGACAGTACAAGCCTCAAGTCACTTGCCAACCTTCCATTGTGGATGGTCGAGGGAATGGCGGAATATCTTTCGATTGGCAGGGTCGATCCATATACAGCAATGTGGATGCGCGATGCAGTCCTCAATGATGATGTGCCAAACATTAAAAAACTGTCAGGGTATAAATATTTCCCTTACCGTTATGGACAGGCATTTTGGGCATTCTTTAGCGGTACGTATGGAGACGATATCATCGCGCCGTTATTTATGAACACCGCCATCTATGGTCTTGATGCAGCCCTTGCAATTACACTGAATACCACACAGGAAGATCTCGGCGCGCAATTCACCGAATCTCTTAAAACTTATTACGGTCCCCTTTTGGGAGACATGAAAGAGAATGCAGTAGGAAAGAAAATAATATCTGAAGAGAATGCAGGCCGTTTAAATGTTTCTCCTGTGATCAGCCCAGATGGAAAATTTGTCATTTTCCTCTCAGACAAAAATCTCTTTTCAACAGATCTGTATCTCGCAGACGCAAGAACGGGAAAAATAATTCGCAAGGTCAACAGCTTTCTGCATAGTGGTAATCTTGATGATC
>JBDUDG010000163.1:0-7113 GCA_040003045.1 Saprospiraceae bacterium
ATTTTCGAACATACTTTTTGGCAATAATGGCTACTGCTTTAGTTGCATGTCAGGATAAGGTTACTGAAATATTCAGTAGTGAAAATGTAGCTACTGCGATAAAGGATGGAACGAATTGGACAGCTTTCGTACGTGCAGGTTTTGACAGTGCTTTTGGCGATAGTTTGCTATCTATAAGTATGGAATCTTCAATAGGACTTGGTTTGACACAAGACATGGTTTTTCAAAAAGTACCGGCAGAACCTGGAAGTTATAATCTCGTCCCTTCTTTTACTTCACCTCCAATAGATGGCATTGAGGCAAGTTTATTTGAAATAGAGGGAGGTGATGTTATCAGTCAATCATTCTCCCTGGACACTTCAAAAATTAATTCTTTCAGTGTGGATTCCTATGATCCAGGTCTCAGGAAAATTAAGATTTCTTTTGAAGCTCATTTTATAACGAAGCATCAGGATCCAACTACCAATATTCAAACGGATTTTATTGATGGGAAAATAACAACTGTTGTTGATTGAAAATATACCAATTGGTGCGATGGTAGTGCAGGTGTTTATTATCATGATTTGTTTGTATTTGTGGCTGGGGGAAAAGATATAGGACGAAAGACGAAGGAGGAGGTGAATTGAATTTTTCTTTCAAATATGATATCCGTACTTTAAAAATGACTTCGGCCCCTGAGCTTGTCGAAGGGAAGCAAACCAAAATTCTATACGCCTAAATTTGCTGATCCGACCTTTGGTTGCAGATCAGCAAATTTAGGGTCGGGGGAAGAGCGGGTCATCCATTCCCTTCGACAAGCTCAGGGTCCCAAGGATCTATTTGCCGGATACAAAGCGTATTATGGCATGCCCTTATTCTGTCTCCCATCTTAAATGTAATTTTAGGAAAACCAAAACAAACCAAAACGATGAACCAAAAAAACATTTTCTCCGTAATTGCTGCCCTCCTTGTCCTCCAGGGTATTGGATTTTTTCTCATGAAAGGTACCATCGTCACCAGTTCATTTCCTGCTCTGGATGAAGCCGGCCACAGTGCGGCTGTTAAACTTATAGCAGTGATAGCTGCACTGTCCATCATGATAGGGCTTATTGCTTATGCCGCGAGGTCTGCAACCAATGTAGTCTGGGCGTTCGCGATCGGATCTGCAATTCTTGGGGCCGTTACAATCAAGCACAGATTTACGGATGGCGTCAATGTACCTGTTGGGGTAATGGTGGTTCAGCTGTTCATCATCATGGCATGCTTTTATTTGTGGGGCCAAAAGGAGGCAGTGATAAAGTGATCCAACAATGTGGTGAGGTAACAAAATGCAAATATTAGATTCTGTGGTGTAGTCTGAAAACTTCAGAATCAGTATTCATTATTGTAAACTCCTCCTCATTTTTAAAATTTATCACATTATGCTTGCACCATATAAAAATGGTTTGTAATTTAATGGTGAAAACAGTTTTACTTCACCTTTTAACAACCAGTTGATATGGGACTCTCCATTTTTTATTCCGGCACGCTCCGGGATGTTGCACATCTTTCTGCATTGATTGATGAAGTCACAGATATTTGTGATGATCTTCAATGGCCCTGGCATGTTTTTCAAACTACTGTCGAACTTCCGCTCAAGGGGATTTCATTTTATCCACCCGGATCACAGGAAGTCTATCTCACATTTCTCCCGGATGGCCGCCTGGCCGAACCCAATGCGCTTTTCAATCTGTACAGTATGAGCTATGAGTTACCGGTTGCGGGAAAGGATATTACACTTAATCCGATCATTCAAGATGCAGGCCCTGAAGCGCATATGCGTTTGATTCATCTACTTCGCCATTTGTCGGTCACCTATTTTCCAAATTTCGAATTAACAGATGAAAGTGAATTTTGGGAAACCGGAGATGAACAAAAATGCCGCGATTGGTTCTCCATGTTTGAAGTCTGGATGGACAATATGTCAGCAGATCTTGGTAAGATCGATGCCCGGGGTTACGAAGGAGGGAGATCTTATTATAACCGACTACAGGAAGCATTAATGAGTGGAAAGTCGATGGATGACATCATCAGTGTGATGGTGAATCCGTATAAGTGATGTATATGTGTGTAAGCGTGCATCATGAGGCGAATTGGCAGGAATCGAATATTTCTTTTGTTTCTTGCCAATTCGCCAAATAATTGTATTTTTCTAAACTCTCAATGACGCGACAAGAAAAGAAAAGTATGTTTGATTTATTCTCTTACACATTGTGTCTGACAATAAGTCTATCTGTCTCCACCATTTCAAAAGCTCAAAACCTTGTACCTAACGGTGATTTCGAAATTTATTCGACATGCCCATTCGTAGTCGATAACACAGGCCCAATGCCATGCCCTCCATGGGTCAGTGTTTTTTCAGCCAATTATTTCAACGCTTGTTCACCTTTTCCTTCGGGAGTTCCTTACAATTTCATAGGGTATCAACCGGCACATTCCGGTGCAGGATACATCGGTGAATACACAGCCTCTGATGCCGGCATCGTTCGTGAATTCGTTAGGGTTCCATTGGATCAAGCGCTTGTAGCCGGGACATGTTATGAAGTAAGTTTTTACATCAACCTCGGCAACGGGACTTGCGGTTCAGACAGGATCGGTGCCCTCTTTACAAACACAATCGTAGCTACTCCCATGAATATGATTCCACAGATCAACTGGATCGGAACTTTTTTGACCGATACTTTAGGATGGATGCACATCTATGGTTCGTTCACGGCTGTCGGGGGGGAGCAACATTTATATCTCGGTAATTTTTATCCGGATAATCAGACACAATTTAGCCCCTCCTGTTTTGGACCTAATATTTGGTCCTACTATTATTTTGATGACGTAGTGGTGCAGGAAAGCACACCCGAAGACTTCACTCTTGATTTGGGAGGACCTTATGCAGTTTGCGATCAAGTCAACCTTACAGCAGGAATTCTTAATGCTAATTATACCTGGAGCAATGGATTTCACACACAATCAATCACAGTCAACCAAACAGGGACCTATAGTGTAACCGTCACAAAAAATTGTACCACGCATGAGGCCTCTGCTAATGTGACGATCATAGGATCGCCGCCCGTTTCGATCGGACCGAATGTAGATCTCTGCGCGGGTGAGTCGATCGTCATCACACTGGATGGATCGGCTGGTAGTTATATATGGCAGGATGGCTCAACAAGCACATCATATACGATATCCTCTACTGGTACATATTCAGTGACACTTGATGATGGTTGCGATATCACATGGGATGACATCCATGTCAATGTCAATGATCCTCCTGAGCCTTTTTCACTTGGTCCGGATGCTGTACTATGTCCAGGTGATGAACTCTTTATTTCATTCAATCCTTCACTTGGAAATTTCACATGGCAAGATGGTTCAGGCAATTCATTTTACCACATTGTGAATGACGGGACCTATTCCTTGACGATTGGTAATAACTGTGGTGTAGAATCTGATCAAATTGAGGTGACTTCTCTCGTGCCACCTGATATTTCTCTAGGACCTGATTCCTTGCTACTGTGCACTGGACATGTAATCAATCTCAATTTTGATCCGGGTCTTGGAAATTTTACATGGCAGGACGGTAGCACAAATCCTACTTATACTATTTCGCAAACAGGACAGTATGGGCTCACGGTTTCAAATGTATGCGGCACCGGAACTGATCAAATTTATGTAAGTCAGATCCATGAACCTGTTGTAACTCTTCATAGCACCTATCATATTTGTCCAGGTGATGATCTAATTCTGGAAACAGGCAGCAACTTTGGTGAATTTCTATGGCAGGATGGTTCGACTGATCCGGAATACATCGTCACTGCTTCCGGTGTGTATTCTGTGACTGTTTCAAACGACTGCGGTATGGATTCAGGTAGTGCTGTCGTAGATATTGAAGATGATATATCCCCGCCTGATCTTGGTCCGGATACGACTATCTGTAATGGCGAACTTCTTTACCTGGAAGTGGACCCTATAGGTAACATCACCTGGAATGATGGAAGTACAGATCCTGTCCTTGAGGTCACTACATCGGGAACTTATATCGTCCATGTGGAAACTGATTGCGAATCCTATTCTGATACGATCGAAGTGGATATCAGTGATCAGGGACCTGAGTTACATCTACCTGCAGATTTTTCTCTTTGTCAGGGCGGAACTACAATCCTGAATGCGGGCATCGCGAATGTCTCTTATCTCTGGAATAGTGGTTCGACGCTTTCACAAATCAATGTATCAGCTCCTGGTACTTATTCACTGACGATTTCAAATACGTGTGGGACTGATGCTGATACGGTCACCATAGTCGATGGAGGTCCTTCACCTGTCGTTTCATTAGGCGTGGATACATCTGTTTGTGCGAATGCTTCGATTACTTTATCTCCTTCTTTTGCTAATGTGGATAATTGGTTGTGGCCTGATGGGTCAGACACTACATTTTATGTAGGTTCTGCATTGCAACAAGTATATGTACAGGTCAGCAATACTTGCGGTGTTGCATATGATACTATTAATATCGGCGAATTGCCTGCGGTACCCATTCTTGCATTGGGTCCGGATACTTCTATTTGTCCAGGTCAATCTGTGACTCTTTCTATCCAGGTTCCAAATGTGACTATTCTTTGGTTTGATGGATCCACTACTTCTGATCTTACCGTGTCTGACAGCACGCGTGTTGTCGCTTCGATTTCGAATACATGTGGTACATCAACTGATACGTTGAATGTCGATTTACTGCCTGATATTCCACAACTGTATTTGGGAACTGATCAGATAATTTGTCCGGGTGAAGTCATCACGGTGTCTCCGGGCATTGCGAATGTCAATTACCTGTGGCAGGATGGATCTACTAATTCATCTTTCCAGATCATGAATCAGGGCATTATAATGCTGACGATTTCAAATGCGTGTGGTGCGACATCTGATACGATGGAGATCTTTGAAAGTACTGATGGGCCACAACTTGATCTTGGTCCTGATCTCAAAGCGTGTGAAGGTGAAACGATCACAATTCCTTCCGGGATTTTAGGTGTCAGCTACTTGTGGCAGGATGGATCAACGGATGATCATTTCATTGCAACAGCTTCCGGTACATATTCTCTGATGGTTGAAAATCTTTGTGGTGTCGATCGTGATACGATTGATGTGGTCATCAGTGGGACACCACCTGTTGCTGATCTTGGTTCTGACACAACATTATGTATTGGTGCATCATTGACTTTATCTGCTCATCCGGAACCATTGACATCGATAGTATGGCAGGATGGATCGAATGGAGATGATTTTATTGTCAATGCAACCGGTATATATACTTTGACGAAAACGAATGAATGTGGGTCTGATAAGGATTCAATAGAAATCCTGATTAACAAACAAACGCCTTTCGCTGAACTTGGGTCCGACACGTCTTTGTGTGAAGGCAGCTTGCTAACATTGAATGTAAATGTAAACACTGGAACTTCTGCTGTTTGGCAAGATGGATCTTCAACTGATAATTATGTTGTTGATCAATCGGGTATCTATTCAATTACACTTTCGAATGTATGCGGTATTTATCATGATACAATAGAAGTTGATCTCAATAAAAAAACACCTTTGCCAGATCTTGGCCCGGATACTTCACTGTGTTCAGGATCCACTTTGATGCTTCTTTCACATGCGGATCAGGGTACTCAAATCCTATGGCAGGATGGGAGTCAGCATGCATCATTGATGGTTAATTCGCCTGGCGTTTACATTCTGAATGAGAGTAATGATTGTGGAGTAGGGGTGGATAGCATTCAGGTTAATTTTATCGATTCCCCGGCTGCATTTGATCTTGGACCTGATACGATTCTTTGTCCTGGTGAATCAATTCTTCTTTCTGCACCATCGACAATTAATACAATTCTGTGGCAGGATGGTAGCAATCTTCAAACGATTGTAGCAGATAAAGAAATAAAATATTTGCTACGGATTAAAAATGGTTGTGGTGAGGCGAAGGATAGTCTTAGTCTGGCATTTGACCATCATACTCCTGTCATTCCCGTAGATGAATCTATTCTCTGGTGTGCTGGTGATACAGTTACAATTGACGCGACTCAATCATTTCCTGCAGCGTATACATGGAGTACCGGTGAGAAATCTCCACTGATTCGCGTCTTTACTCCAGGCACTTACAATGTAGATGTCGCAGCTTTGTGTGCATCTGCATCTGCTGAAATAGATGTCGTGGAGGATGTGGATTGTTCGCCATCTGTTGAAATATATGTTCCAAATATTTTTTCGCCGAATGGTGATGGTGCGAATGATGTATTTAATGTTGTTGTCAATGGAGACCTGAATGTCATATCGATGGAGGGCAGCATCAATGATCGTTGGGGTGACCAGGTCCATACACAGACAGGTGTGAGCTTTACTTGGGATGGGTATTTTAAAGGGAAGAAAATTTTACCTGGTGTGTATGTTTATAATATTGTGGTGAAATATTTATTCAATGGTAACGTAGTGGAGAAACGGTTGATTGGGGATGTTACGTTAATAAGATGATTTGAATTTTTCTTTCAAAATAACATCTTTACTAGAATAAGCTCACATTGAGTTGACTCCCAGAGATGGTTTTTTCAAAAATGAGAGCTGTGCTTAAAGATTAATTAATAGTGCCCTTGGTCCCTGAGCTTGTCGAAGGGAAATAAACACACATTCTTTGTCCCCCTGCATTTGCTGAATACAAAGTATGCTATTGCAAGTCCATATTCTGTTTCACACCTAATATGTAATTTTATCATCAACCAAAACAAATAAAACGATGAACCAAAAAAACATTTTCTCCGTCATGGCTCTCGTCCTTATCCTTCAGGGCGTGGGATTCATGATCATGAAAGATTCCATCGTCACCAGTTCCTTGCCTGCCTTGGATGAAGCTGGCCACAGGGCGGCTGTTAAGCTTACGGCAGTGATAGCTGCACTGTCCATCATGATAGGGCTTATTGCTTATGCCGCGAGGTCTGCAACCAATGTAGTCTTGGCGTTCGCGATCGGATCTGCAATTCTTGGAGCCGTTACAATCACTTATCAAATCTCTTCTTCCGTAAAAACATAAAGCTTTTACTGGAGTCCCCTGCA
>JBDUDG010000164.1:0-7103 GCA_040003045.1 Saprospiraceae bacterium
GATCAAGATTTGCAGGAACGTGTAAAACAAAGTCTTCATTGACCACAATGCTTTCTGAATACCCTCCATAAGTCCGTGTACCTAAGTGTATATCCGGTGCATTATAAGTTCCTGTATTCCCCGTTTCACAATATTGTTCCAGTCCTGCCGCACAATTATCACATTCACGACAACTATCTACCATGCAACCAACAGCGGCCAGATCTCCTACCTGAAATTTTGAAACATGTTCGCCAATAGCTACAACTCTTCCAACGATTTCATGACCCGGAACACAAGGGTAAATGGTCCCGTGCCATTCATTTCTGGCAGTATGAAGATCAGAGTGACAAACTCCGCAAAACATTATTTCTATCTCTACATCGTGAGATGCAGGTTTTCTTCTTTTGATCTTTAGAGGTTGTAACTGCTCCTCGGCTGCCTGTGTTCCAAAAGCTTTCACTTCTTTTGCGCCATTGGCAAAACCGCCTTCAGTTGTTGTTCGTAAGGTATCCATTTAGATGAGTTTGATTTTAGATTCCAAAGATAAAAATTCGATTACGCGGCAGCTTTCAATTGAAATATAATGTCTAATTGGATAGAAGCTCCAAAAGGTAATTGTGCAACACCGGTAGCTGTCCTTGCATGTCGACCAGATTCACCGAAAATATCAATTAATAAATCAGAAGCTCCATCAAGTACTTTGGGTTGTGTAATAAATCCGGGCGAAGAGCGAATAAATCCGGTAACTTTAATAACTCCGATAATCAGATCCAGGTCTTGTAAATCCTGTTTGATGATAGCCAAAATTGTCAACACAGTATCTCGTGCAGCTTGATTTGCTTTTTCTTCCGTAACATCAGTTCCAACTTCTCCAATAATATCGCTTACTCTGCCAGAAGCAAAAAGCAAATTTCCAATCCTTTTACTTCCCAGATAATTTCCAACCGGAGGTTTTGGGGGAGCTAAATTTAATCCGAGTGCGTGCAATCTTTCCTCAATAAGACTCATAAATAAGATGTGATGATTATTTTTCCATTATATTTTTCAACGATACCAAACTTATATCTATGTCTTTCGCAATCCCATTTTCTACCATCGGTATCAGGATATTTAAGGGGTATTTCAGGTTACTTGTATTGCTAAAAGTTACTTTTGTCTGATTGGCGGCTAGAGATTCTGTGACCATGCTCGTGTGACCAACAGCTGTAAATGGTTTTTCAAATCGAATTTCGGTTTCAATCTTTTTTCCTTCGGTGATAGATATGATTTCCTTTTCGCCTTCCCCTACTTTTCTGTTTCCACTCCAGGCATAAATGAAGCCAGGCGTCCCATCCGTTCCTATAAATTCATTTTTCTTGCTGGGATCGGCTACTGCCCTCTCGTTGAAGTTATCCCAGTTTTTGAGATATCGTATATAGGTAAAAACTTTTTGTAGGGGTGCATTGATTATAATTTCACGCTGGATGCTATAGCCTTTTTTTGTAAAAAGTGCTAGGATTAAGAGCAAGGTAATGATGCCTGCTATGACGATTAAAATTGTAATTATAATATTCATATAATTCTTTCTACCTATTGGGGTGAAGGCCTGTACAAAGGCTCTGACATCCTATTTACTTTTTTATCACTCTCCCTGGATCCACCACATCCAAATTCAACTGCTTCACTGCATTGTTGAATGCAGGAATTTGTGTGTCAAAGACTTTTTTCAACCGCTTTAATTCAGGAACTAATCTTGCATTCAGTTCTTCAAAAACCATGCGCTCCTGCTCGGTGGGTTTAGCATCGGCACCCCGAATAAAATCCTGCAATGAACAGTATCGTTCAAATAATTGCATTGGATACCGAAGATCATCTTCATTAGCTTTAATTTTGGAATTGATAAGTGTATCACCAATGATTTGTAATGAATCCAGTAATGGTTTTGCTATTTTTTTCAGCGAGGTGATTTTAGTGCTGTCGCTAAAACTATTGACGAAATTATTGACCTGACTTTGTACGCCCCGGATCTGCAAGATTGTTTTAATTATTTCATTTTGTTTCTTATTCACATCCATCATTAGATCAAACTGTGCTTTCATATCCTCCTGTGATGTTTTTACTTTTGGATTTAACACGATGGAAAAATTTCTTTTCATCAATAGTGTATCTCCTTTCATCAATTTCACGGTATAATACCCGGGAAGTGCTTTAGGGCCTTCAAGTGAACCGGCAGACCAGTATTCTTCTTCGAAATGTTTGGCATCCGGATAAACCATATTCCACACAAATCGATTCATGCCCATATCCGCAGGCAGTATATCTTCTTTGTGTGTAGTATCCTCAAAAAAATTACCTTTCTTTTTTATCAGGTCTCCATACTTATCATATTTATTAGAAAATGCAATTATGCTATCACCTCCCGATGAATAAAAAACCAATTTGAGTTCACCCAGAGGTTTTTGTTTTAGATAATAGTCAACAATTACTCCATTGGGGGCATTGGTACCGGCTTGTCTTTGTATCGTTTCCGCTTTTCCAGGATCAAGTTGTTTCCCATCCATGCGAATGGCTACATTCGGTTGATACAGCCAATATGCAGCTTTTGCAACTGAATCACTGATTTGATACAATGGAGTCAAATCATCAAGTACCCAAAATCCTCTGCCGTGTGTAGCGATGACAAGATCCTTTAAATCTTTCTTTACCTGCATATCGTGTACAGGTGTAACCGGTAGATTTAGTTGCATGGATTGCCATTGATCTCCATTGTTGAAAGAAATATAGGCGCCTGTTTCAGTTCCTGCGTACAATAGATTTTTCCGGTTTGGATCTTCACGAACGCAACGGGAGTACACATTCGAAGGCAAACCTGAGGTAATTATTGTCCATGTTTTTCCATAATCTGTAGTCCGATAAATATAAGGATGCGTATCGTCTAGTCGATAACGGTGCGCCGCAAAGAAGCACGTACCTGCATCAAAATGTGATGGCTCAATAATACTTACAGTTGACCATGCCGGTAAATCTTTTGGTGTCACATCACTCCATGTTAAGCCATCATCTTTACTGATGTGAATGAGGCCATCATCACTTCCTGCCCACAGATCGCCTTGCTTAGCCGGTGATTCGGCGAAGGCATATACAGTGCAATAAATCTCAGCACCAGTGTTGTCAGGTGTGATAGGCCCACCGCTTTGTAATTGTTTTGAGGGATCGTTACGCGTGAGGTCCGGCGAAATAGTTTCCCAACTCATACCTGCATTTGTCGTGCGATGCACAAACTGAGAAGTACAGTACATCACGTTATTTTTCCACGGAGAAAAACATATCGGATAGGTCCACGCAAAACGATTCTTCAAAAAATTTGCACCCCATCCATCATTGATGAGCGGATAGACAGAAATACTTTGGTACTGTTCATTCTTTTTATCATGACGGCTCATGATACCGTCATATTCTCCACCAAAAGAAATAGTAGGATCAGTAGGGTCCGGAACAATAAAACCGGCTTCGCCACCTGCAGGATAATACCAATCATTTTTTCCGATGGTACTTCCATATGTTCTTGATGCGATCCTGATGGGACCCCAGTCTTGTTGACCTCCATAAACGTGATACGGAAAATCATTGTCGAGATTTACGTGATAGAATTGGCACGTTGGTAAATCTTCGTCAGTCCATGTTCTGCCACCATTGAATGTTACTGCTGCACTACCATCATCAGCGATGATGAAATTATCTGAGTTGTTTGGATTGATCCACATATCGTGATTGTCGCCATGTTCCTGATCTATTTTTGAAAATGTCATCCCTCCATCAATGGATCTCCAAAATTCAACATTACTGACATAAACAACATTCTCATTGTTCGGATCACAAAATATTTCAGAGAAATACCAGGGTCGCTGTGATATATCATTTTTTGTGGAAGCCGGTTCCCATGTTTTTCCGGCATTGTCACTTCTGTACAAACCGGGATGCTCTTTGTTCTCAATCATTGCATAAACACGTTGTGGATTTGTAGCAGAAACAGCAATACAAATTTTACCCAGCAGTCCTTTTGGCATTCCCGGATTTTGCGAAAGCGAATTCCATGTATTTCCACCGTCCATGCTTTTATATAAACCACTACCCGTGCCTCCGCTGTTGAGCGCCCATGGTAAGCGGTTCACCTGCCACAAAGAAGCATAAATGATGTTGGAATTTTTGGGATCAAATTCGATGTCAATTGCACCTGTATTGTCATCCTTATACAGAACCTGCTGCCATGTAAATCCTCCGTCTTTGGTTCGATATACGCCACGTTCTTTGTTGGCGCCGAACATTTTACCTGTTACTGCTACAAATGCGATGTCAGCATTTATTGGATCAACAATTATTCTGCCGGTTGCCGATGCATCAAGAGTCAATACGTGCTTCCATGTTTTTCCCGCATCGATGGTTTTATAGATTCCATCCCCCATGATGGCGGTGTTTCGAATGGCCGCCTCACCCATCCCGACATAGATAACATTCGGATCACCCGGAGCAACAGCCAAAGCACCTACAGATGCAGAATGAAAAGTAGAATCAGACACAGGGAACCAGGTATTGGCACCATCAACTGTTTTCCA
Source organism: Saprospiraceae bacterium (assembly GCA_040003045.1). GTDB lineage: Bacteria > Bacteroidota > Bacteroidia > Chitinophagales > Saprospiraceae > Opimibacter. The sequence continues at coordinate 4,575 of JBDUDG010000164.1, forward strand.
CACTCCCCCACCCGTTGCACCGAGATAGTAGGTTAAGGGATCGCCTACTACTCCACTTGCAGTAAGAGATCTGCCCCCCTGGTATGGGCCGATACTGCGCCATTTCATCCCGGAATAAAGTTGTCTGCTGTACGTTTCTTGTGTGCCAGTACTCTTAGTGGAATTGGGAGGTGCAATTTTTTGAGCGACAGAGATCTGAATTCCACCCAAAAGGATGGCAATGGATAAGATATATATTTTCATTTCTTAATTATTGTGGGTTAAATGTAGCTTTAAAATTTCTATGAAATTGACCAAAGAATTTCATCCGAAACACTATCATATCCCTGAATGATTCTGATTCTTATATTACAAATACTCCTTGCAGTTGTAAGTGGAAAATCAGGTTTATTTTTAATAATTCAATTTACAGCTTCTCTGACTATCAGTTCGCTCGAAGTTCACACACTCTTTTTTTTCTCACAAATGTGTCGGCGGTGCACTGAACCGCCACTTTTGCCAAACCGCTGTTAGTGCCTGGTGTTCTGTTCTACACTATTTATTTTTTAATGTTTCAGCCATTTCGTCTATGGTAAACGCTGACTTACGTTTGTGAATTATTGAATGACAATTTGGACACACAGGACGTAAGTCTTTTATTGGGTCAACTTCATAGTTTTTCCCAACGGTCGCAATTTGTCGTAAATGATGAACGTGAATAAAGCCTTTCCCGATTTGTCCGAAAGTTTTTTCAAAGTTAAAACCACACACAACGCAAGAATGTCCGAAATGCTCTATGCACTTATTTCTTGCGAATGGATTTCTCTCGTATTTTGTTAGCATAACTTGATTAGGTGTTCCTTCTGTATAAGTTTTTTGAGTTTCGTTGACTGCGGGAATAAAAGGATTGTGTCGGATGTTTTGTATTGTTAGGAAGTCGAACCATACTGCTTCAAGTTCGTCTACAAGTTCAGGTCTAATAGAAAATCCGGATGCTTGAAGTGTCCAGCTTTGTAGAGATAAATTGCCTGTCTTTAAAATTTCAAGTGTTAAGATTGGTTCTTTGTCTGGATTTAATAATACTTCAAAGTCAGCTGCTATTTACTATTTTACTAAAGTTTTTAGTACTGCCATAATCATATCGCTGCTTATTCTTTCTTTGTAGTTGGGATTAATGTACTCAAATAATATTTTCCCTCCTTTGTCCACTATCATTACCGTTGGAACAGGTAGTACGTCAGCGGTTTTTCCTTTTTGTCCTGAAGTGGTAATGTAGTCTTTCACCCTGGTTGGTGTTTGAAAGGCAATTCCGATGTCCTGGATAAACTTCCCGTCTTTATCAGAATATAAGGAGTATTTTATGCTATCCTTTTCTTCGGTGGTTTTTAAGTTTTGATAATCCTCAGGACTTATTGCTACGATCTGATATCCCAAATCCAATATTTCCTTTTCAATTTTTACCAACCCGGAAAGTTGTAAATTACAATATGGACACCATCCTCCACGATAAAAGACCAAAACGGAAGGCTTAGATTTCAATATAGAGCTCATGTCTATAATTTTACCATCTGAGTCCTGTAATGAACCTGAGGGCAATATTTCACCTATTAACATCGGACTAATATTTTCGGCCTTATCCGGAATCTGTGCATTAGATTTTGTCACACCGAAAAAACAGATGACAGCTAAAAATATTTTTAGTATTGTTTTCATATTAATCTATTATTTTTTTATCAAATGTTAGAATTTCATTGAGGTGGGTGTCCCATGCCAGATGCGGGTTATCTACTTCGTTATCTGCCGAAGTTGGATAAAAGAAAATCCTCCTGCATCTCTTGTTTTCAACCATTATTCAAAGATGAATATAGCTGTTCTTCGATCAACAAGAGTAACAAATATTTCCACTATTTGTTTTCGATTGGGAGATTTGGTATCTAAAATTCAGGGGCTGTTATGGGCTGGTTTTCTCTCCGGGTATTTGTCCAGCTCCCTTTTAATCTCTGTTGAAATATTTTTCAGTTCATCATTGTCTGCAACAACGTCAACAAAATATTCCTTGTCATTTGTTGCTGATTGAGGTCGGGATTCAACATTAAATTTTATTCTGAATATTTTTTTGTCTGCGTTAAAGTCGTTGAGAAGTTCAAATGATAGATTTGGTTCAGTAAATCTCATGTCTGCGTATTCAGGTCGGGAGTTTTTTGAAAGCGTTTCAAACCAGTTTATTAATTCATTGACTTCCCGAATTGTTAGGGATGGGTCCACTGTGTGCCAGTGTCCGAGTTTACTTTTTACATTCAAATAAATATTCAGCCAATTTCCATCCTGGTCACCGTCATTAATGTCCGGGTATTGGTAATTGATTATTTTGAATTCTACCGTTTGGTTGTCTATTCCTTTAAAAGTCATTTGTTCCTTTAGTGGTAAAATTCATTTTGGGTACTTTCTCGAAATCGATTCAATTAGACATAACGCTAAAGGATGCTCGTAGGCAAGCCGACTATGATGAAGCTGTTCCTGTGCCCCTTTGTCCAAATTTACGTTTTCATT